>NZ_DAIQRQ010000011.1:35073-75687 GCF_036786105.1 Ohtaekwangia sp. | reverse complement strand
CTAAAAGAAGCCGAACAATCCGCACGGAGCATCATTCAAAAATTAGGTGCGCTGAAACAGGAGATCGGTAAAGTAATAGTCGGGCAGACAGAAACTGTTGATCAGTTATTGATCACCTTTCTGGCCGGAGGACATGCCTTGTTGGAAGGTGTTCCCGGTCTGGCAAAAACACTGATGATTCGTTCACTCTCCGAAGCAATCGATCTTCCGTTCAGACGCATACAATTTACACCCGACCTGATGCCTTCTGATATTATAGGCACCGAGATATTGGAAGAAGATCACAGTACGGGTAAACGCTTCTTTAAATTCAATAAAGGCCCGCTATTCGCGAATATTATACTTGCCGATGAGATTAACCGCACATCACCGAAAACACAATCTGCTTTACTCGAAGCCATGCAGGAATTTTCGGTTACGTATGGTGGTATAACGTATCCGTTGGAGCGGCCATTTTTTATACTCGCTACGCAGAACCCGATCGAGCAGGCTGGCACATTTCCGTTACCGGAAGCACAACTCGACCGCTTCCTGCTCTATATCAAGATCGGCTACCCAACTGCAGAAGAAGAGACCGCTATATTAGAGAATACCACGGGCAAGCGAACCACGCAGATCAACAAAGTGCTGGATGGTGACGAGATAAAAGAAGCACAAAGCCTTGTACGCGAAGTACACATCAGTCGTGATCTTATTGAGCGCGTAAGCAGCATTGTGCGGTTAACCCGTCCTGACGCCAGTACGTCGTATGTAAAAGATTGGGTTCGCTGGGGCGCAGGGCCGCGGGCTGGCCAGGCGATGATCCTTACGGCAAAAGCACGCGCACTGCTGCATGGTAATTTTGCAGTAACAAAAGAAGACATTGAACATGTAGCGTACCCGGTACTTCGTCATCGTATACTCATGAACTTCCGCGCAGAAGCCGAAGGCGTTACCTCCGACAACGTAACGAAGCACCTGCTGGAGCATGTAAACTCCTCTGCGAAATCTTTATAACGATACTGGTAGTATATATAACATGAATCCGCAGATACGATCGTTGCTGAAGCCGGAAGTGATCAACACCGTAAACGGGTTGGAGCTGATTGCACGTGTGATTGTGGAGGGATTCATGAGTGGCAGCAATAAAAGTCAGGCCGTAGGTGCTGGTCAGGAATTTAGTCAGTACAGAAGTTATGAGCCTGGTGATGACTTGCGTATGCTCGACTGGAAAATGTATGCACGTTCCGGCAGATACTATATTCGTCAGGCAGATATAGAAACGAACATCACTGTAAAGTTCATGCTCGATGCCAGTCATTCGATGATGTATACCGAAGATGGTCTGAGTAAATTTCAGTATGCCAAGGTAATGATCGCGGCCCTCGCCTACCTGGCACGCAGGCAAAGCGATGCATTCGGATTGTTTACAATAAATGAAAAAAATATACAGGAAGTGCATCCGCGCTTTGAGCAACAGCAATTCATGCGTTTTCTGCATGCACTGGCTGCCGTGAAAAGCGAAAGCACCTGGCGCAAAAGTAACGGGCTCGAACATCTGTACGATCATCATGGCAAAGAGATGATCATCTTCATCACCGATTTGTATGATGACGACAACGACCTGCTTCAATTCATTGCAAGATTAAAAACAATACGCAATGAAGTGATCGTATTTCATTTGCTCGGCCGGCAGGAAGTATCTTTTGACTTCACCGGTTCTTTTACGTTTGAAGACCTTGAGACCGGTGCGCGCACAAAAGTGGAAACCACAGCACAGCAAAAGCAATATACTGAACGCATGCAACAATGGATTAAACAGTCGCGAAACTGGATGCTGGGAAAACAGATCAGTTATGAATTAGTAACAATCAACGATCCGTTCGAAACTACATTGCGTAATTTTTTAAAGATCAGAAAATCACTGGCGCGATAATGCAATTTACCAATCCGATATGGCTGTGGGCACTGAGTGGTTTGGCGATACCGGTCGCTATACATTTACTTAGCCGCAAGGAAGGTAAAGTGATGTATGTCGGCAGCCTCCGTCATTTGGAAGAATCCAGCACGCGACAATTCAGGGCGATCAGGTTAAATGAAATATTACTCCTGATCCTGCGCTGTATACTCATCACGTTAATTGTTTTGTTTCTTGCAGGTCCAACGCTGTCCTATACATCGTCTGCTCCAACACGATGGCTTGTGATTGAACCTGGTATGCATTCCACTGAAATTACACCGTTGTGTGATAGTCTCATGGCAGCCGGTTATGAAAAACATTTTCTTTCAGCGGGATTCCCTGTAACGGAAGATACTTCTTCAACCGAAACCAAAAACTACTGGTCGCTCCTGGAGCAACTCGGGAAAAAGAACATCAGCGATATTGTTGTACTATCGCATACCCGCCAAAAAGACTTTACTGGTGAACGTATACCTTTGCCCGCCAACATTCGATGGATCACAACAGATGAGCCACAGCTATCTTCTGTTGTATTCACTCAACTCTATAAATCTGATTCTATTCTCATACGAAAAGCTGAGAGCTCTGCCACCGGAACTTCGTATGTCTATGAAAAGGCAAGTGTAACCCATGATGCTACACTGCAATTGCATGATACGTTACTCCTAACCATCGCATTTGATCCGGATTTTCAATATGATACGCATATTCTGGAAGCATCACTACAATCCATTCAAAATATACCAGTTGCCGTAAAGATCAACATCACATCGGCAAAAGACTTTCTATATATACCGTGTGACTGGCTTATCTGGTTATCGCAGCAAGCTATACCGGTGCAAGACACCTGCAATACGATCGTATATCAAAATACCCCGGTGGCTCCTGCCCTGCTAATACCGGAAGGAAAGCAACATCCGTATAAACATTATTTGCTTACAGAACATATTACCGTGGAGAATGTACTACGAGAGCATTTCACGGCAACACTGGCCACTATACTGCTCGCTGATGGTCGCATAACCGATGCCGCATTGAAAGCCGATCAACGCGTACTCCCGGAAAGTTTCCTGAAAAAATCAGAAACAACCGGCAACGAATTTTTAAAAGCACAACCACAATCCATCTTAATCGATTCATGGTTTATGGCGCTGATATTGGCAATGCTATTAATCGAACGACTTGTCTCTTACAAACGAAATCAATGAGCGATAGCCGGGCACGATATCATATTAAACAACTCACGAAGAAGTATAAATTACTACGCATGAGTGAAGTTGGGTTACAGGCACTAGCACTGGCATGTATCGCATTTTCCATACCGTATGCGTTTAATGTACCCTGGGGAATATCTCTGACATTTTCCATAGCAGGAGGTTCATTGCTGTTTTTATACCGATGCGAACAGTTAAATCTCTTTCACCTGCAGGAACTGGATATCACCGCATACCTCAATCAGCATTTCGACACGCTGCAGAATAGTAGTGATCTGCTGTTGCGCGATCCTTCTGAACTCTCTACCCTGCAACAACTTCAAAAGCTAAGAACAACGGTAGCCTTTGAAGCACTTTATCCGGGCATCAAACTCCCGCATCATCTTTTGCGGGCCGGAGGTATATTTATTGCGAGTGTAGCGCTGACATTTACGCTAACTTCTTTTGCTCCTTTCCTTACACGTTCAACTGCCGGCAACACTTCAAAAGATTCATTAACCTATACATCAAAATTTATAGCAGCACCGGCACAGGTAAAACAGGCAATAATTACTATAGCGCCTCCACCCTATACCGGGTTGAAGTCACAAGCAACACAAGCGTGGTCATTAACATTACCGGAAGGCAGCACCGTTGAATGGCAAGTACAATTCTCGGCAGAAGTAAAAGACCCCACATTAGTATTCTCGGGCAAAGAAGTTGTACGAATGAAATCCGGTCAGCAGAATACTTATATACTCAGGCGATCAATAGATGAAACCGGATTCTATCAACTGGCATGGACCACTCCTGCCGGTAACGTAAAACATTCTGACTTTTTCAAATTAGAGATCATCAAAGATCAGGCACCCGTCATTACGATTAACAAACTGAATCAATTCACTGAATTGGAATATACCAACAAGCCCGTCATCGATGTTTATGCAACACTATCAGACGACTATGGACTTGACAATGCACACATCATTGCTACGGTGAGTAAAGGAAGCGGTGAATCTGTAAAGTTCCGGGAAGATAAACTCTTCTTCGGGAAACCTGCATCCATTACGGGCAAACACCTGGAGGCCATACGAAAACTCGATTTAATAAAACTCGGCATGGAACCCGGTGATGAACTATATTTCTATGTTGTAGCCTTCGATAACAAACTTCCTCGACCGAATCATACGCGTACAGAAACGTATTTTATATCACTCCAGGATACCACCCAACAGGAAACCGTAGTGGATGACGGACTTGGTGTTGACCTGATGCCGGATTATTTCCGCAGTCAGCGGCAGATCATTATTGATACTGAAAAATTATTGCAGGAGAAAAAGAAGACTTCCAAAACTGCATTTCAATCCAAAAGCAATGAGCTGGGATACGATCAAAAAGTATTACGCCTTCGCTATGGAGAATTTTTAGGTGAAGAGTTTGAGTCAGGTATAGGTCCACAGGAAAATCCTGCGGAAGAAGATCACGATCATGAAGAAGACATTACCAAAAAATACGGTCACGTTCATGATAAGGAAAATGAACACAACCTCGTGCAGGAGAAACAACCGGAGCACCATCACCATGCAGAAGCGAAAGAAGGTGAAGACAAAAATGGTGTACCGGCAGGCTTTGTCCATGAGCACGACAGTGAAGAGGAAGCAACGTTCTTCACACAGTCGATTCGTGCCAAGTTAAAAGCCGCGCTTACTATTATGTGGGATGCCGAGCTTCATTTGCGCCTGTACGAACCGGAGAAGTCATTACCATTCCAGTATAAAGCCTTAAAGCTCCTGAAAGAGATCAGCCAGGACTCACGTATTTATGTACATCGTACGGGTTTTGATCCTCCACCTCTGAAGGAAGAGAAGCGTATGGCGGGTGATTTGAGCGAAGTAAAAAGTGCAACCGCGTTATCATCATCCAATCATAAAGAAAACAATGAAGCGATACGATATGCATTACAGGTAACGGCACTGGCACTCGCCAAAGACAGTATATCTATTGACAACACATTGAAAAGAAGTTTAACACAGGCAGGGCAAGCGCTTGGCAAGTTAGCCATTGATCAGCCCGGTGTATATCTAAAAAGTTTGTCATTGATTCGTGCGCTTACGGAAAACGAACTAAAACCCGAAGAGCAACGGTCAGCACTCAAAACCGTACAAACCTCGTTATGGAAAGCTTTACCGGAAGCTCCGGAAGCTCCGGCAACAGCCACCCGGGCACTGCACACACTGGACCGTTCATTCATTAAAAACCTGGAGGCTCATGAATGATCAGTCGCTCGTATTACACCCTATCGCTGCCGGAGCGTGGATAACGGGTATGCTTTTGTTATCAGGTGTATTTCTCATCTGGAGAGAATATAATCGCACAATACGTTTCAGGGGTCTGCGCATAGTAGCGATTATTGTGGCATTAGTGGCTATAGCAGCACTTATACTTCGACCCGCTTTCAAAACCATTAAAGAATCGTATGCAATACTACTGACTGATGGATATAAAAAAGAACAGGCTGATAGTGTATGGAAGGCCAACAGCTCCGCACAGTTCTATCATCTGAAAGGTGCGACACCCTATAGAAAATCAAAAGAGATAGCATCGGTTAACGACATCTATACTTTCGCCAACGACATCAGGATTGTGTTGGGCAATGGCCTGCCTACAACTGGCTGGCAGCAGTTTTCTAATGCCGCCATACAATATATACCGGGCGAGACTCCAACAGGCATTACAGCCCTGTATATACCGCAGAGCCTTTTTACGAATCACGAATATACCCTCCATGGAGTTTATAATTCTCAAAGTATGAATGCCGCCCTCATACTACGATCGCCTGCAGGGGTTGAAGACTCGGTTGTGTTAACAAAAGATGACCGCCATCCCTTCGCACTTTCCTTTACCCCACGACAAGCCGGTAATTTCATATATCAGCTAACGGTAAAGGAAAACAATAAAACCACGACTGAGGATATACCGCTCGTAGTTCACAACGATGTTCCCTTCAAAACATTATTCCTGCAACAACAGCCTACTTTCGAAACGCAGTACCTGAAAAGCTTCCTCGCACACAAAAATCATCACATAGTAGTGCGATCTCAGCTATCAAAAAATATATACCGCCATGAATATATTAATCACCCCGCTATCACTATTGCAGCACTTAACCAAAAAACACTTTCGCCATTCGATTTATTAATCATCGATACAGAATCGCTGCAATCTCTTTCTGCATCCGAAGTAACAGCATTGGAAGATGCGACTGAAAACGGATTAGGTATACTTGTTTTATTACAAGATGTTCCCAATAACCGAAACGTACAGCACATTATACCCTTAAAGATTTTACCTTCCCTAACAGATACTACGTTCGTCACCATTTCCGGCAAGCAACATGTTACACTCACGGTAGCTCCATTTACCATTGCAAGCAATCCGTCACTTCGCGTTGTTTTGCAAAATAAGCGAGGTATACTTTCCGGCTATCGCCATAAAGGTCTTGGTAAAACAGGATTTCAATTATTGCAGAGTACCTATTCACTCGTGTTACAGGGCGATTCCATTGATTACAGTAAAATATGGTCACCAGTATTGGAGCAAATTGCACGGACGGAGTCTGTTGATAACAGTGTAAAAATCACATCCACATTCCCGCTATATCCGCAGGCACTTATTAACATTGAAGTAATTACGGCCGGCAGCAATCCTAGGCTGCAAGATGACAGCACTACATTACCGCTCGCCGAAGATGCGCGCATTGACGATCGCTGGGAAGGTACTACCTGGGGCCGAAATCCCGGATGGCATACATTGACCACAGCAGATTCAACAACACATCCATACTATATATCAAAAGAAAATTCGTGGCACTCACTGGATATTGCGCAGCGAATAGAGACATCGAGGCAACATGGTCTTGCCAGTCAAAACACGGTTACTCATTCACTACCACTATTAAAACCTGTGCCACCTTTCATTTTCTTTCTGATGTTGCTGATCGCGCTGACTGTGCTTTGGGTCGCTCCCAAGCTATAGCATTTCCTCGCATGAACATGTGAGCCAAACAGGATTTAGATCGTTAGCAGAAAGTTCATTTTCGCTTATCCATGCATCTATTGGAATATTCTGTATTTTCGCAACGCTCTATAGTTACTTTAAGTTATGCACCCAAAAGAAGAAACCCTCTCCGGCTGGGGAAACATCCCTGCCAATCGCAGTAAAGTTGTATACCCACGCCTTATCAGCGATGTAAAGGATACACTCGCTTATAACAAATTACTTCCCCGCGGTCTCGGCCGAAGTTATGCCGATCAGGCCACCAACCTGAACCACACCATTGTAAAAATGGAAAAGCTCAACCGCTTCATTGCATTTGATGAAGACAAAGGGGTGCTGGAATGTGAAGCCGGTGTAAGCCTTGAAGACATCATTCAATATCTTGCTCCACGTGGCTGGTTCCCGATGATCACACCCGGAACAAAGTATATTACCATTGGCGGTGCTATTGCGAATGATGTGCATGGCAAAGCGCACCATGCGGACGGATCGTTTGTAAACTGTGTATATGATTTCACCATTCTGTTGGCAGACGGTAGCGTTGTAAAGGCAAGCCGCGAAGAGAACAGCGATTTATTCTGGGCTAACTTCGGTGGACTTGGTTTACTCGGCACTATTCTCACCGCAAAGATTCAACTGCGAAAAATCGAGACTACATACTTTGTACAGAAGGCAGTGCCTGCTCAAAATCTGGATGCCATGCTGGATGCAATTGACGAAAGCGACAAGGACTATAGCTCGTCCGTTGCGTGGCTTGATTCGATGGCGAAAGGAAAAAACCTGGGCCGTGGTGTGTTAACAATGGGTAATCATGCGAAGCTCGCAGACCTTCCTGCCAATTTGAAATCGAATCCGTTGAAGCTCGGAAAGAAAGCGAAACTCACCGTTCCGTTCTATCTGCCCAGTTTTACACTCAATACATTATCGGTAAAGTTTCTGAACACTGCGCTATATATCATGCAGAAAGGCGGCAAACCCGTAGCGCACTACGACAAGTTCTTTTATCCGCTGGATATGATCAACAACTGGAATCGCGGTTATGGCAAGCGTGGTTTCATTCAATACCAGTTTGTGTTGCCGATGGAGAATGGTCGCGAGAATATCCGCAAGATTCTCGTGGAGATTACGCAAAGTAATTGTGTACCGTTCCTGAATGTACTCAAGAAGTTCGGTAAAGGTCAGGGAGGTTTACTCTCCTTCCCTTTTGAAGGTTATACATTTGCGATCGACTTCCCGATCAAAGATCAACTGAAGCCTTTCACCGAGAAGCTCGATAAAATGGTACTCGATATGGGCGGACGTATATATTTAGGCAAAGATGCTTACCTCGATGAAGCCACGTTCAAAGCCATGTACCCACAACATAAAGAGTGGCTGGAGATCAAGCGCAAGTACGATCCGAATAATATGTTCAGCTCCGATTTATCGCGCAGAATAGGACTGGAACTGTAGAATGGTTGCTAGCTGCTGGCTACTAGCTGCTGGACGTTTGTGGTTAGATTTGCGAGTATATTTAAATACTGCGGTATGTTGTGAAAATCCGTAGAAGATTAATCTTCGTGTAACTTTGTATTACTTCGTGTTTCTTTGTGCCATTGGATTTATATTCAAAAGCTAGAAGCCAGAAGCTATTTCTTTTTCTTCGGTTTTTCTTCCTTCGGCTTCGTTTCAATTATTTCTACCAGCTCGCTATACCACTTTTCTCCGTATTTACGAATGAGTGGATCTTTCAGGAATTTATATACCGGTACCTGCAATTCCTTTCCCAATGCGCATGCAGGCGAGCAGATGTGCCACTTGTGATAATTAAGCGCTTCGAAATTTTTCTTGGATGTAATGCGGATCGGATACAGATGGCATGAAATGGGTTTCTTCCATTTGATCTTTCCATCCAGGTAAGCCTGCTCAATGCCGCACTTTAATATACCTTTCTTGTCATATATAGCATAAACACATTCGCGGCCATCGATCACCGGTGTTACAAGATCACCGTCATCATCGGTGGTGTGAGTGCCTTCTTTTTCAATAACCTTAATACCTTCTTTAGAAAGATAAGGCTTCACAATCGGGTATATCTCTTCGAGTATAGCCAGTTCGTCTTCATCCAGCGGTGCACCAAAATCACCCTCCACACAACACGCACCTTTACATTTCTCGAGGTTGCAGACAAATTCCTTCTCTACAACATCATCCGATATGAGGATTTCTCCAATTTTTATCATAACACAAAGTTACAACTTTAGATGTGATTACAGATTACCATAGTTCAAACTGCACATGCTCACTTTCCTGAATATCATTGAGCACGGCTTTGGTTGAAAATTTCTTTGAGAAAAAACCAATATAAAAAGCCGGTAATTCCATTAAGCGGGAATCAACTTTATGCACTGAAAGCGCTGTATTTAATCCCAGCATCAACATGTTGTTCTGATAAATTCTCACCATGTGTTTATAGAACTGCTGATTGCTTTGCACCGTGGAAAGCCGCTGCAAATCCGCAATGCCGAGGAATCGCTTTATCCTGTCGCGATGCTCGTCCAGGTAGTAGGCATAATTCATGCGCTGATTCATTACCCATGTAAACGGCATGAGGAAACTAAAACCCTGCGATGCGAGTTTATCTATGGTGGCGTAAGGAATTTCGAACGAGAACGGATCGACCAGGCAAAGTACTGCGACTTTATTGCCGCGTGCAGGTTGTGGAATAACAGACTTGAGTTTATCAGCCAGTGCATCAACAGGCTCATCCAGAATCATCACATTTTTATTCCGGAAATAGTGCGTTACACGCTGTTGTAAAGCATGTCGCTGGTCGTTATCCTGCTCACAAAAAATCCAGCGCGATACCGGTAAATTTGACGACAACAATGAGAGACCAGCACCTGCAAATAATTCTTTCTGATGCCCGAACGAAAACAAGCCACTGCCGGCACAAAGATCAACGAACACAATTTCGTCTGCTCTTCCGGAAGCATTTGCTATGAATGATTGAACGTAACGTTCTATAAGCTGAACCTTTACTTTAAACCAGGATTCTACAGCGGTAACGCTAAGTCCATCGTGCTGAAAAAAAGAAGCCTGGGGGGTAGGTTTGGAACTCAATGAAAAAGATTTTTTCAAAAATACTGAAGGTTGAAATTGATTAAAAGGAAGTCAACCTTTAATGTTTAATTTGCGCCCTGATATGATTGATTATTTAGATACCCTGAATGAACCTCAGCGCGAAGGCGTACTCAACACCGATGGTCCGTGCATGCTCATTGCCGGTGCCGGTTCGGGCAAAACGCGCGTGCTGACATACCGCATAGCTTATCTGATTCAACAAAAAGGTGTTGATCCGTTCAGCATCATGGCGCTGACGTTTACCAACAAGGCTGCCAAAGAAATGCGTGAGCGTATTGAAAAAGTTGTAGGGCACGATGCCCGTAATTTGTGGATGGGAACCTTCCACTCTGTGTTCTCCAGAATATTGCGTGCTGAAGCGCATCACCTCGGTTATCCGCACGACTTTACCATTTACGATACTGATGATTCTAAAACGCTGATAAAAAATATTGTGAAGGAAATGGGTCTTGACGATACCGTTTATAAACCCAGCACAGTATATAATCGAATTTCTGCAGCGAAGAACCGATTGATCGGCCCAGAAGATTATCTGCGCAATGCAGAGCTGATGGGCGATGACGCTGCGAACCTGCGCCCCGAGATCGGCAAAATATATAGAACGTATGCCATGCGCTGTTTCAAATCAGGCGCCATGGATTTTGACGACCTGCTTTTCAACACCGATAAACTTTTCAAAGAACACCTGGAGGTGCTGAATAAATATCAGCACCGGATTCAATATGTGCTGGTAGATGAGTTTCAGGATACCAACTTGTGCCAGTACTTCATCATCCGCAAGCTCGCTTCTGTAAAAGAAAATGTTTGCGTAGTGGGAGACGATGCGCAGAGTATATATGCCTTTCGCGGAGCTGACATTACCAACATACTCAACTTCGAGCGCGATTATCCGGATTTGAAAATCATCAAACTCGAACAGAACTATCGCTCTACACAAAATATAGTACAGGCTGCCAATTCGGTAATCAAACGCAACCGCGCACAGCTTCCTAAAAATGTGTGGACTGCCAATGAAGAGGGGAATCTCATTGAATTGATCAAAGCTGTATCCGACAATGAAGAAGGCCGGTTGGTTGCTACTTCCATTTTTCAGGAACGGATGCAGTACCAGTTAAAGTTCAGCGACTTTGCTATACTATACCGCACCAACAGTCAGTCGCGCGCCATTGAAGAAGCGCTGCGCCGCATGAACATCAAGTATAAAGTGGTGGGCGGCCTCTCCTTCTATCAACGCAAGGAGATTAAAGATATACTGGCGTACCTGCGCTTTGCAATCAACCAGCAGGACGAAGCTTCATTCCGTAGAATTATCAACTTACCCAAGCGTGGCATTGGAGATTCTACGATAGATAAAATTGTGGTGGCTGCCAACGATCATGGCACTTCCATCTGGGAAATTCTGCAAAACTCAGAACCTTTTGTAGGCGGACGTGTAGCCGGGCCGATTTCCGATTTTGTAGCAATGATCAAACGCTTCGCATTGGAAGTACAACGTAAAGATGCCTATGATGCTGCTTTTGAAATCGCCAAAGGTTCGGGCTTGCTGCGTGAGCTTTACGAAGACAAAACTGTGGAAGGATTGAGTCGCTATGAAAACGTGCAGGAATTGCTGAACGCGATCAAAGAATATGTAGACGATCCGGAGCGCCAGGATAAAACACTCGGAGCTTTTCTGCAGGAGATATCGCTGGTTACCGGTCAGGATGAAGATAAAGATAAAGATCCCGATAAGGTTACACTCATGACCATCCACATGGCAAAAGGTCTTGAGTTCAAATATGTATACATGGTGGGAATGGAAGAAGACCTCTTCCCTTCGCAAATGATGATCAGCACCCGAGCTGAGTTGGAGGAAGAGCGCAGATTATTCTACGTAGCCATCACACGGGCCGAAAAGCGCTTATTCCTCTCTTACGCTCTGACTCGCTATCGCTTTGGCCGATTGAAGAACTGCGAGCCGAGCCGTTTCCTGGATGATATCGACCAGAGCTTTATAAAAGTAAGCACCAAGTTTTCAGGCCTCGAGTCTGCACCGCCAAGCAGCCAGTATGCCAAGAACCTGGTTACGGGAATCAAGAAGACCATTGCTTCTACACCGACGGTTCCCAAACCAACAACTTACAAGGCACCTGCCGACTTTGTTCCGAGCGATACATCCGCCCTCAAAGAAGGCATGAAAGTGGAGCACCCGAAGTTTGGGTTTGGCACCGTGCTGCAAATGGATATATCGGGCGCAGACCGTAAGGCCAAGATCAATTTTACCGAAATTGGCGAAAAAACCTTGCTGCTAAGCTTTGCCAAGCTTCGTATTGTGGAGAATTGATTTTGGTGTTTTTGTAGAATCCCGTAGCTTTGTTAGCACGTGGTAACGAAAAAGAACATACTTAAAAGCTCCGGACCAAAGAGCACATCAAAACCGCCTCTGACAGAGAAGCAGACAAAGGCTTTGAAGTTGTTGGAAGATCTTAAAGGTATAGGAAGTGGTGTCTGGAAGGAAGACGCACAGGAGTATGTTAATCGACTGAGGAGTAATGACCGGTTCTAAAGTATTTATTGATACAGCTCCCACAATTTACCTTGTCGAACAAAATCCAGCGTACTTTGAACAAGTCAGTACATATTTGGCTGACGCTATCCGAAGTAATTCTGCTCTGACTACAAGTGTGCTAACTACAGCCGAGGTTGAGATAAAACCAAGGAAATTGGGTAAGAAAGAACTTACCACCAAATTTGAAAAAACCATACAGTCGCTTTTTGAAGTCTATCCAATAACTTGGGATGTGGCACAGATATCCGCCACCTTACGAGCAAAGTACACATCGCTCAGAGCTATTGATTCCCTTCAGATCGCTTGTGCTATACACCACCGATGCGAGAGTTTTGTAACAAATGACAAACGTCTTAAGACTATTAAAGAAATACCAATAATACTTATCAGGAATTTATGATCGGAGAATACAACACACAACGTCCGGGTATCATTCTAAAAGAATACGGACGCAACGTTCAGAAACTGGTGGAGTACATCAGAACTGTACAAGACAAGGAAAAGCGCACCGAGCTTTCTTATACCCTGATAGAACTCATCAAACAACTTACTCCTTCCATAAAGGAACAGGGAGATGATCCGCAGCGCATGTGGGATGACTTGTACATCATTGCAGACTTTAACCTCGATGTAAACAATCCCTATCCTGTACCCGAGCGCGAGACACTCTTCAAAAAGCCGATGAAGGTTGAATACCCGCAGAGCAACATACGCTTCAAACACTACGGTAAGAACATCGAAAAGCTGGTGAAAGAAGCGCTCAAGAAGGAAGATCCGCAAGAACGTCAGGATGCTATTATATATCTCGGCAAGTTGATGAAAACTTTCTACGCTAACTGGAATAAAGAACCTCTGGATGACTCTGTGATTCTTCGCGACATTCAGCAAATGTCTGGCGGTGCGTTGAATATGACGATCGACAAAGTGCGCGAAGACAATCTCTTTGAAAAATTATACAAGGAGCGTAAGAAAGCAAGACCACAAGGCAATGGCGGACATCAGCACCAGCGCTCACAAGGCGGTGGTGGGCACCGTCCGTTCAACAAGAACAAAGGTGGCGGTCAAAACTTCCGCAGAAGAAGAGATCAATAAGATCAGGTACGATTTTGTCAATAGAGAATTGATACAAGTTTATTGTTAGATGAGCGTATTCAAAATTAAAGGCGGCAAAAAACTAAAAGGAGAAATCATTCCGCAAGGCGCCAAAAACGAAGCATTACAAATTGTCAGTGCAGTTCTGCTTTCAGCAGAGCCGATCACCATCCATAACATTCCTGATATAGTGGATGTCAACAAGCTGATCGATCTGATTGGTGACTTGGGCTGTAAAGTGGAAAGGCTGGGCAACGGCTCATGTCGCTTTACTGCTGCCAACATCAATACAAAATTTCTGGAGACTGATGACTACCGCAAAAAAGCGGCTGCGCTCAGAGGCTCTGTTATGTTACTCGGCCCCATCCTGGCCCGGTTCGGTAAAGCAAGCTTACCTAAACCCGGTGGCGACAAAATAGGCAGACGAAGACTGGATACGCACTTCTTGGGATTTCAGAAGCTGGGAGCCAAATTCAACTTTGATTCAAGCGAGCATTTATTTCATATCGATGCAACCGAACTTACAGGCTGCTATATGTTGCTGGATGAGGCATCGGTTACCGGTACTGCCAACATTGTCATGGCCGCTGTACTCGCCAAAGGAACTACCACCATTTACAACGCTGCCTGCGAGCCTTACTTACAGCAGCTTTGCATGATGCTGAACCGCATGGGCGCCAAAATCAGTGGCGTAGGTTCAAACCTGCTAACCATTGAAGGTGTTGCCAAACTCGGAGGCACAGATCATACCATGCTGCCCGATATGATCGAGATCGGAAGCTTTATAGGGCTGGCTGCCATGACACAGTCAGAAATCACGATCAAGAATTGTCGTATTGATATGCTCGGTATGATCCCTGAGATATTCAAACGACTGGGTATAAAATTAGAGTTTCGCGGCGATGATATATATATACCCTCGCAGGAGCGCTACGAAATAGAAACGTTTATAGATGGTTCCATTCTCACCATAGCCGATGCTCCATGGCCGGGATTTACTCCAGACTTGATCAGTATCGTATTGGTAGTTGCCACACAGGCAAAAGGCACTGTACTCATCCACCAAAAGATGTTCGAAAGCCGCCTCTTCTTTGTTGATAAACTGATCGACATGGGTGCACAGATAATCCTTTGTGATCCTCACCGTGCCAACGTAATTGGCCTCGACCGTAAAACACAGTTGAAAGGTATAAAGATGTCTTCACCGGACATCCGTGCTGGGGTAGCGTTGTTAATTGCTGCATTGTCAGCAAGCGGAACCAGCGAAATATCAAATATAGAACAAATCGACCGCGGTTACCAGAATATCGAAGGCCGCCTGAAAGCTATAGGTGCCGAAATAGAGCGCATCTAGTGTCTGAAAGCAATACTGATCAATGCAAAAGAGCAGCATAGTAACTATGCTGCTCTTTTTATGTAAGCCGGATATATACTATAATTCAATTTTTAAAGCTACCGGGCAATGATCCGAACCGAGGTACTGATTATATACCGCAGCATCTTTCACATTAGCAATCAGCGATTCTGACACGAGAAAATAATCAATCCTCCATCCTACATTCTTGGTACGGGCGTTAAAGAGATAATTCCAATATGTATACTTGACTTCTTCAGGATAAAAACGTCTGAAGGTGTCGATGAAACCAGTTTCCAGCAATCGCGTAAACCCGTCAATCTCCCGCTGCGTATATCCGGCTGATTTATTGTAATTTTCCTTTGGTCTTGCTATGTCAATGGCCTGATGTGCCACATTAAAATCACCGCAGGCAATAACAGGCTTTCTTCGCTTAAGCCAGTTGAGGTATTCGGTAAACTCTTTATCCCAGCGCTCACGATAGTCGAGACGGGCGAGCCCTTCTCCGGAGTTAGGGGTATACACGGTTACTAAAAAAAACGTGGGGTACTCTGCTGTTATAACGCGCCCTTCCTGATCATGTTCCTCGATTCCCATGTCGTACGTTACCTGCATCGGTTCCTCCCGCGAAAGTATAGCCGTACCTGAATATCCCTTTCGGGCCTTGGAAGAGTTAATATAGGTATGATAGCCCGGCAATAACTCGAGCGCAGAGCGTACTTCTTCTACTGCGGCCTTTGTTTCCTGAAAGCATAGAATATCAGGATCCATTTCTTTAACGTCTTTTAGAAAATCTTTCTTGATGATTGAGCGTATTCCGTTTACGTTCCAGTTTACCAGGTGCATGAATAAAACATTAGCGTTAGTGGTGAGTCTGCCTCACGGGTTCAATACTATTTACTATTCCGCAGGAAAACAAAAAAGCCCTGTACGTTTCGCACAGGGCTTCTTGTTATGCTGAAATAAGATTAAGCTTTCTTCTCAGCTTTTGCTTTGAATTCTTCTTTAACCTTCTCGATATCTACGTTTTTAATAACCGGCTTAGCATTCTGAATCTTCAGCGTCTGGCGTCTTACTGCCGATTTTGCTTTATCCTTGCGGTTTTTTCTCTTAAGTCTTGTTACAGCCATGGCACTTTTTCTTTAAAAGGAGCGCAAAAATAACCGCGTTTTACAGATTTGCAAAATGTAGTGTTAAAAATTTTTAATTCAAATCATGAATTAATTAAGGGAAGAAATTTCACTAACGCCAGAATAAGCGAAGAAAAGCCCATCATAAGCACGATCA
Source organism: Ohtaekwangia sp. (assembly GCF_036786105.1). Classification (NCBI taxonomy): domain Bacteria; kingdom Pseudomonadati; phylum Bacteroidota; class Cytophagia; order Cytophagales; family Fulvivirgaceae; genus Ohtaekwangia; species Ohtaekwangia sp. Next base: position 59,095 of record NZ_DAIQRQ010000011.1, on the reverse strand, counting down.
ACCACTTTAACTGGTCTTTGAAGCCGGCTTCTATCTTCACTTCAAGACCTTTCATAGCAAGTTCTATTCCCTTTACATCTTCTCTTGTTGCCAGGTCAATTCGTTGTGCTTCCATCTTTTCTGATACGCTTTCAGATACAAATTGTACTAGAGCTTTTGCTTCGCGGTCGCCTAATCTGCTTTTCAATAAATTATACAACTCAATTTGATTAATACTCATAACATGACCACTCATAACTCGCTAACGGTTTGAAATTACAAATAATTTCTCACAAAGGTAAAATTCTCCAAAAACCATAAAAGGGGATGCTTAATATTCTTCCATACCCCTTTTTGCCTAAGGTAAGCGTTGCAGTGCATTCCGCTCCATAGTATTGAAAACAATAAAATCAGCGTAAGGCGACCTCTTCAAATCCTCAAATTCCTGTTTAGCTTTGCGCCCAGAATTATGGAAAAACCAACATTACCTAAGGGAACACGCGACTTTGGCCCCACTGTTATGGCCAAACGCCAATTTATTTTCGATAATATCAGAAAGGTATTTCAGAAATACGGGTTCCAGCCTCTCGAAACTCCGGCTATGGAAAACCTGTCTACCCTTACAGGAAAATATGGCGAGGAAGGAGATCAGTTGTTATTCAAAATACTTAATTCGGGGGACTTCCTAAAAGACATCGATGTTCAAAGACTTGAAGCCCGTAACTCAAAACAGATAGCCTTCGATATCTCTGAAAAAGGGTTGCGTTATGATCTCACGGTTCCATTTGCCCGATATGTAGTCATGAATAGAAACGATGTAAGCTTTCCATTCAAGCGCTACCAGATACAGCCGGTGTGGCGCGCAGATCGCCCGCAAAAAGGAAGGTACCGCGAATTCTATCAATGCGATGCAGATGTTGTAGGAACCGACTCACTCATCTGCGAAGCCGAGATCATTCTGATGATCAAAGAAGTCTTCAAACAACTCGGCATTCAAGACTATAGTATCAAAATCAACCATCGAGGTATACTTTCGGGTATAGCCGAACATATCAAAGCTGTTAACGAAACTTCTCTTTTTGTAGCCATTGATAAGCTCGACAAGATTGGAGAAGAAGGCGTTAAAAATGAATTGCGCGAAAAAGGATTTGAAGAGCAAAATCTCACGGCACTGTTCAACATTCTTAGTGTAAAGGGTTCGGTCATCAACAAGATCGCCTTCCTGGCAGCACATCTCGACACCACACAACATGGCATGAAAGGCCTCCGCGATATACAGGAAGTGCTCAACATCCTGAAAAGTTATGGAGCCACTACAGAACATGTAGATTTTGATATAGCATTAGCCCGCGGACTAAGCTACTATACCGGGTGCATTTTTGAAGTAAAGATCAACCATGTAAGCATCGGAAGCGTAAGTGGCGGTGGTCGCTACGACAACCTTACAAAAGCATTTGGTGACAAGGAGAATCTTTCCGGTGTTGGTTTTTCATTCGGAGTCGATCGAATTTACGATGCCATGGAAGAACTGCAGTTATTCCCGAAAAATGCACATGCATCCTCTAAAATATTACTTTGCCATTTTGATGATGAGAGTTTTCATTATGGATTAGGTATACTCACCAAACTGCGAGATTCTGGTATAGCAGCAGAAATATACCCTGATCAATCGAAACTCAAGAAGCAACTTGATTTCGCCAACAAAAAAGGTATACCATACACCATCGTTATGGGTTCCGAAGAAGTGAAGAGTGGTATATTACCATTCAAAGACATGGCCAAAGGCGAACAGGAAAAATTAACCATCGATCAGATTATTCATAAATTAAGTTAAAAGTTTAAAGCACAAGTTTAATGTTTGATGCTATGCATCCTTGTCAACATTGAACTTTGAATCTTAAACGTAAAACCTGGACCAAACTATAAACGAATGCCCATTCATTTTATTTCCGATAAGAAACTCAACTTGCACGATCTGTCAGGTATACTGTCGGGGAAAATGAGGGTGCAGTTATCGGAAGATGCCAAACAAAAAATAGTACGATGCCGCGAGTACCTGGATAATAAGCTAGCGATATCGCAGCAGCCCATTTATGGCATCAATACGGGGTTTGGTTCGTTATATAATCGGCATATTTCTCACGATCAGCTTGAGAAGCTACAGGAGAATCTTGTAAAGTCGCACGCCTGCGGCACCGGCCCTGAAGTTCCGCGAGAAATTGTAAAGCTGATGCTGTTTTTGAAAGCACAGTCGTTGGCCTATGGATATTCCGGAGTACAACTCGTTACAACGGAACGACTGCTGGCCATGTTCAACGAAAACGTGTTGCCTGTGATTTATGAAATGGGATCACTCGGTGCATCGGGCGACCTGGCACCGCTGGCACATCTGTCGCTGCCGTTAATTGGCCTGGGTGAAGTATACCACGAACAAAAACGAAAATCCGGAGCTGAAGTCAATCAACAATTTCAGTGGCCATCTATACATTTCCAGGCGAAAGAAGGGCTCGCCCTGCTGAATGGCACGCAGTTCATGAGTGCCTATGGAACATGGTGTACGCTGCACTCCCACCGGTTAATGCATCTTGCCAATATGATAGGTGCGCTTTCGCTGGATGTATTTGATGGACGGATAGAACCCTATCTTCCACAAGTGCATGCCATTCGCTCTCAAACAGGACAAGGCCAGGTAGCTGCTTCAATAAAAAAGCTACTGGAAGGAAGTGAACTGATTGCGCAACCGAAGAAGCACGTACAAGATCCTTATTCTTTTCGCTGCATTCCGCAGGTGCATGGTGCAAGCGCTGATGCCATTGCTTACGTTACCAACGTTATACTCACGGAAGTTAACAGCGTAACCGATAATCCCAATGTATTCCCGGACGATGACATGATCATTTCTGCCGGTAATTTTCACGGTCAGCCGCTGGCACTGGCACTGGATTTTCTATCCATCGCATTAGCTGAACTCGGTAATATTTCGGAGCGGAGAACGTATCAGTTGATTTCCGGTGTACGTGACCTGCCGAATTACCTTGTAGCGAATCCGGGTATAAATTCAGGACTGATGATTCCGCAATATACAGCCGCCTCACTGGTAAGTCAGAATAAACAACTGGCAACACCTGCTTCCGTTGATTCGATCGTATCGTCCAACGGGCAGGAAGATCATGTAAGCATGGGCTCCAATGCTGCTACCAAAGCATACCGGATTGTGAATAACCTGTACTCGATTCTGGCGATTGAGCTGATCACAGCAGCGCAAGCATTGACCTTTCGCCGACCCTTAAAAACTTCTCCCGACCTGGAGGAATTTGTTCATACTTTCCGTGAACATGTACCGTTTATGGAAGATGACCGTGTGTTGCACAACGACATTCAAAAAGCGGAAATATTTTTAAAGAAATTCCAGGTTAATTTTCCTGCATGAGAGGTAAGGCCATCATCTTTATTCTGATTAATATATTCATCTCCTGGAAAGGGTGGTGCCAGTATAGTAGTGCGAATAATAAATTCTCGGTTGATGAGGTAAAGGGATGTGCTGGTTTGAATATTAAAGTAACTCACAACGTAAGTCCTGCCTGTGGTACAAGTGGTATATTTTGCGTAATTGATTATGGTGATGGCCGCCCTGCGCAGCCATTTGTGAGTGGAGATATAGCAAACTATCCTACAGCCGGTAACTTTAAGCTCAAAATAATTTACTCCACCACAGGAGTCGATAACGATAGTATTCCTGTTTCCGTTACAGAAAATTCTCCCCCCGCTTTCGAGCCGTACTCCTGTAACGGCAATAAAGTATCTGTTAAAGTTACCGAAAGTAAATACGCATACTACATCTTTAACTATAATGATGCTTCGTCAGAAATAACAAAAGCCGCCAACGCGGCAAGCGATGTCCATAATTATACCTCAGCGGGTACACGCAATGTATCCGTGCGCGGCTACAACGGTCCCGGCACTGCCGATAACTGTGTGAGTAATACACTACCCGTAACGGTAGCGAGCACATTGCCAGCGGCAGCTATTTCGCAGGTAGAGGTTGTGGATGCGGCCTCTGTAAAAGTTGATTTTGCTTCCGATCCGTCCATTCAATACAAGTTCATGATCGGCACCAACAATGCGGCCAGTTTCCAACAGTATAAAACTATATATAGCCCATCGGCCACCACGCTTACAGAGACCATCCCCAACATACGACCGGAGAATAATTACTACTGCTTTCGTGTTGATACCAATGATCCGTGCGCCAACACAATAGCAGCTAATTCGTCCACCATTTGTAGCCTTAAATTCGATGCTGTTGCGCAGAACAACCAGAATAAACTTTCATGGGCTATTGCGGCAGCTTCCGGAACACATCCACTTTCAGATTTTATGGTAGTGAAGAATAGCACTGCGCTTACGCCAACTTTACCCACAACGCAATCAAGCTATACAGATACAAATATAGTCTGCGGCACATCATATACTTATCAATTACAGGCCGATTATCCGAATAATGTTAAAAGCCTTTCGCTTATTAAATCACTAACGGCTATTTCAACAGATATACCTACGGCCATAAAAGATATCAGTGCCGTTGTAAATCCTGCAGGCAACGAAGTACAGCTTACGTGGATACAAGATCCTGCCTTTAACGCTACCGAATACACACTCCTGAAATCAGCCAACGGAAATTATACTCCGCTTACAACTACCGATCAGACAACCTTCACCGACAACAGCTATACCTCAGGCTCAAGCACCTGTTATAGAATACAATATATTGATGCCTGTAAAAATAAAAGTGCACAAAGCCCGGAAGCTTGTCCGGTTGCACTCACAGGCAATGTTGAAGGCGACAATACTATCAACATCACCTGGACTCCGTATACTGGCTGGGCAAACGGAGTAAAGAACTACACGATCGAAAAGTATAACGGTAACGGAGACCTGCTCAGCACTATAGATAACGGTACGAACACTTCTTATAAGGATAAAGACCTCGCTGATCTTACCAACCAGGTTTTCCTGTATATCATTTACGCGTATGCCAATGATGGCACTGTAACACAATCTGTTTCGAATGAACTGGAACTCATCAAACAGCCTAATCTTTTTTACCCGACAGGGTTCACTCCCAATAGCGATGGCCTTAATGATACTTTCTCTGTGATCGGCCAGTTTGTATCATCATTCGAAATGAAGATATTCAACCGTTGGGGAGAGATGATGTATACCACCGATGATATTCACTCCGGATGGGATGGCACCTACAGAGGCGTGCTCATGCCTGAAGCAACGTATGTGTTCCGGGCAAAGATCACTGACTTTGCCGGCAGAAGCTTCGATCGATCTGGTTCTTTCTTCCTCATCCACAAAAAATAATCTCTTTGTAGTTAGGCTGCGTATGCTCATGACGCTTCGTAATTCGCCAATACAATTTGTACCTTTGGCGTTTGTGATTTTATATCCGTATTTAAATTCCGCACCTATGTTTGATATGATGAAAATGATGGGCAAGATGAAAGAAGTTCAGGCCCGCATGAAAGAAGCTCAGGATAATTTAGTAAAAGTTCACGCGCAGGGTGAATCCGGGGCAGGTATGGTGAAAGCTACAGTAAACGGTAAAAAACAATTGATAGCATTGGATATTGATCCATCGCTTTTGAAAAGCGATGACAAAATAATTTTGCAAGATCTGATTGTTGCTGCTGTTAACAAAGCATCTGAAGAAGCAGAGATACTGGCAAAAGAAGAGTTACGCAAAAGTACAGAAGGATTACTACCCAACATCCCGGGTTTAGATCTTAGCGGTCTGATGGGATGAGCCGCACCGCTGTTGTTATCCTAAACTATAATGGAGAGAGACTGCTGCAACAGTTTCTCTCTTCCGTCATCACATACTCCCGGGAAGCCGAGATTATTGTAGCTGACAACGGATCCACTGATGGTTCAATTGCTCTGCTGGAAAAAGAGTTTCCATCTATAAGAATTATCAGGCTGGATAGCAATTATGGTTTTTGTGGTGGATATAACCGGGCACTGCAGCTTATAGATGCTGACTATTATGTTCTTCTCAACTCTGATATAGAAGTAACTCCAGGCTGGCTTACCCCCCTGATTAATTTATTGGATACAAAACCCGATGTAGCGGCCGTACATCCGAAGATACTCTCCTATCATCATAAACATCAGTTCGAATATGCAGGTGCAGGCGGAGGACTTATCGATGCACTGGGCTATCCGTTTTGCCGCGGGCGCATCTTCGATTATGTTGAAGAAGATCAGGGACAGTATAACGATCAGCGACAAGTTTTCTGGGCAACCGGGGCTTGTCTCATGATCCGCGCAAAAGCCTATCACCAGTTCAATGGTCTTGATGAAGATTTCTTTGCTCACATGGAAGAGATCGACCTGTGCTGGAAATTGCAACGTGCCGGCCAATGGGTACACTACTGCGGATATAGCACTATATATCATGTTGGAGCCGGAACCCTGGGATATGATAATCCCCGAAAAACATACCTCAACTTCCGGAATGGACTATTCCTGATCTTCAAACACTTTGATGACAAGGAACTGCTCTATAAGCTGCCATTGCGTATAGCGCTCGACTGGCTCGCGGCCGTGATGTATCTGGTTACGGGCAAGGCTTCCAATGCTATAGCCGTATTGAAAGCTCACCGCGATTTTATATTTAATCTGGGCCGCGAAGTAAAAAAGCGGAAGGCATTACAATGCCAATACCCTGAATATAGTCGCGCGGCTATATACCAGGGCTCTGTTATTATAGATTTCTTCCTTCTCAAAAAGCGAAAGATCGGTCAATAATCCCAGATAGGTTTACGCTTTCGCAGGTGCTTGCGCATATTCATTACAAAAGCCAGGGAAAGATATACGATCAGTGGTGATCCGAACGTTATAAAGGATGTATAAATAAAGAATAATCGTATACTGGAAGTTGCTACACCCAGCTTCTCTCCCAGATGTGTGCATACTCCGAAAGCCTGTCTTTCAAAGAAATGCTGGATTTTATCGGTTATTTGGTTCATACTAGCTTCACATTTAAACTTTCAACTTGCCAAAAAGTTGATTTATCGAACAAAAATCCGGCTTACAAATATAACAGCCTCATAGCCTTATTATTACCCCCCGCATCTTATTTTTTTGAGTATAATTGCAAAAAAATACACATAAGTATAGTTTTGCAACCTGTTAAAATCAAACAATAAACCACAATCCAATGAGAAAAGTAGTTTACTCATGTCTGGTCTTCGGTGCGTTGACCCTCGCGGGCTGTACGCTGCCCAAGATGGTAAAAATGGCCAAGGATCAGCAGCTCACTGTTACACCCAATCCGCTGGAAGTTCACAAAGACACAGTAGCCTTCGAAATGGCTGCTAACCTTCCTGTTAAGATGTTGAAGAAAGGCACTGTTTATACAGTAAACAGCTTCTATAAGTATGGCGATAAAGAACTTGCTCTGGATCCTATTCCATTCAAAGCTGAAGACTATCCAAACAGCAAGACCGAAGCGCCTAAAGTTACCAAGAGCTTCTCTTTCCCTTACCAGCCTGCCATGAAAACCGGTACTCTGGAAGTTGAAGGCGTTGCTTCTAAAGGCACAAAATCTAAGGCATCTCCCCGCATGCCTGTTGCAACAGGAGTAATTACTACCTCTAAACTTGTTAAGCCTGTATTCTACGCCGCTTATGCAGGTCACGGCTACAACAACCAGGAAGAACTCGTTCCGGTGGTGATTCCTGATTTCATATTCGAACAAGGTAAATCTGTTCTCAGAACATCTGAGATCAAGAGCACAAAAGGCAAGCAACTGGATGCTTTCATCGCTTCCAAGAACGCTACCCGTACTGTAACTATCACTGGTACCCACTCTCCTGAAGGTGCTGAGCGTATCAACAGCAAATTGTCTCCAGATCGTGCCGCTGCTATCGAAGCTTTTTACCGCAAGGAAATGAAGAAGTACGATTACAAAGGCAAGGCTGATTCTATCCAGTTCATTCTGAAGCCTGTAATCCAGGACTGGACTCAATTCAAAGCTGAACTCGAAGGTTATACTGGCATCTCTTCCGAAGAGAAAGCTGAATACCTGAACATCATCAACGCTGGTGGTACTTTCGAAGATCAGGAGAAGCAAATGAAGAAACTGAAGACTTACAAGAAAGTTTTCAAAGATGTATATCCTAAACTGAGAACTGCTAAAACTGAAATCCTTGTTGTGAAAGACAAGAAAACGGATGCAGAGATCTCTGTATTGGCAAAACAGATTACTCAGAATTCTGTAAGTGCAGATACACTTTCATTCGAGGAACTGATGTATGCTGCTACTCTCACTCCTTCACTGGACGAGAAAGCTGCCATCTACGAAGCGGCTACGAAGAAAGGTTCTAACTGGAATGCACACAACAACTTAGGCGCTGTATACATCGCTCAGGCTATTGAGAACCCTAGCAATGCAGCTGCATTGGCAGACAAAGCTCAGGCTCAGCTTGACATCGCTTCTAAACTGAACGATGCTCCGGAAGTAGAAGCCAACCTGGCCTCAGTTGCCCTGTTGAAAGGCAATGCATACGCTGCTTACAACCATGCGAGCAAAGCGCTTAGCGCTGGCCTCACAGGCGATAACGCCGCTGGTGTTAACGGTGTAAAAGGTGCTACTGAAATCGTAAAAGCTAACTATGCTGCGGCTGTTAGCTCTGAATCTAACGCAACAGATAACGCTGATAACCTCTTCAACAAAGGTCTTGCTCAAGTGTTGAATAAAGACTACCAAAATGCTATTACCTCATTCAATGAAGCTATTGGCAAGAACAGCAACCTGGCAATTGCTCACTATGGTGCAGCGGTTGCTTCTGCAAGATTAGGTCAGGCAGACGGTGTGGTTAGTCACCTGACAGATGCTGTGAAAATCGATCCATCGCTGAAAGAAGCTGCTTTGAGCGACCTCGAATTCGCTAAATTCTCAGCAACTGAATCTTTCAGAAACGCATTGAAATAGTAGTAACCTCATTGGAATAACAATAGGGAAACCCTTCCGTACATTCGGAAGGGTTTTTTATTTGCCCAATCCACCCCCGGATACTATTTTTACACGCTTTTCAAAATACCGACATGAGAGAAATCCAGTTTAGAGAGGCCTTGCGCGAGGCCCTCAGCGAAGAAATGCGCAGAGACCCCAGTGTAGTGCTGATGGGCGAAGAGGTTGCCGAATACAACGGAGCCTATAAAGTAAGCCAGGGAATGCTTGCAGAATTTGGACCCGACCGTGTTCTCGATACTCCTATTTCAGAACTTGGCTTTGCTGGTATCGGTGTAGGAGCCGCCATGAACGGACTGCGTCCGGTGGTAGAATTTATGACCTTTAACTTTTCGCTGGTAGCGATCGACCAGGTGATCAACTCTGCTGCCAAGATATATTCTATGTCTGGTGGACAATACAGCGCTCCGATGGTATTCCGCGGACCTACTGGTAATGCCGGTCAATTGGGAGCGCAACACTCACAAAACTTTGAAAACTGGTATGCGAACTGTCCCGGCTTGAAAGTGGTGGTTCCTTCCAATCCATACGATGCCAAAGGCCTTTTGAAGGCTTCTATCCGCGACAACGATCCGGTGATCTTCATGGAGTCTGAAGTAATGTATGGCGATAAGGGTGATGTTCCTGCTGAGGAATACATTATCCCTATCGGTGTTGCAGATATAAAAAGAGCTGGTACAGATGTTACCATCGTATCATTCGGCAAGATCATGAAAGTTGCTCTTGCTGCAGCTGCTGAACTGGAGAAAGAAGGTATCTCTGCAGAAGTAATAGACCTCCGTTCGGTACGTCCAATTGACTACGCTACGGTGGTAGAATCTGTTAAGAAAACAAACCGCCTTGTAGTGGTAGAAGAAGCGTGGCCTTTGTCATCCATCGCGACTGAGATCTCTTATCACGTACAGCGCCATGCTTTCGATTACCTCGATGCTCCTGTTTACCGTGTAAACAGCCTCGATGTACCGCTTCCTTACGCTCCCACGCTGATTCAGGCTATTCTGCCAAACGTAGAAAAGACTGTAAAGGCAGTGAAAGCAGTAATGTACCGCGATTAATTCACAGATATATCTGATTATAAGAAGCCACTTCTACCGGAGTGGCTTTTTTATTTATGAGTGATAATTACCAATCCATCGCCACGGTTTAGTTAAACACAAACCGTAACTCCTACCCTCACACGACTAACGGCTCGTAACCTGATGCCAGCAGCTTTATTTAATCGCTTCCAGGCGCTTTAATAAAGGTGGATGAGAATAATGAAAAAATACATACAACGGGTGCGGATACAAGTCACTCAGATTGTCTACAGATAATTTTTTCAGTGCATTAGCCAGCGCGCCGCCGTTATAGGTTTGCTTCGCATACGCATCGGCTTCAAACTCATTCTTACGGCTCAGCATGCTCATCAGTAATCCGGTTATACCCGATACAGGTGAAAACAGGATGGCAAATGCAATAAGGTTCAAATGTATAGCCTGTTGTGAGCCACCCAATGCAATGGACAAATTGGCGTTAAAGATCATCTGCGAAAGCACAAAGAGCATAAACACGATCTGAATAACAGACAATACATAGCTCCACACAATATGCTTTTTCTTAAAATGCCCTACCTCATGCGCCAGCACAGCAACAAGCTCATCGGTAGTATGATTCGCAATGAGCGTGTCGTATAATACAATCTTCTTTTTCTTTCCTATACCGGAAAAGAAAGCGTTGGCTTTACTGGATCGCTTTGATCCATCGATCACAAAAATATTGTCCAATGGAAAATCTACTTTCTTCGCAAATGCTTCGATCGCCGATTTTAACTCACCCTCCTGCAGTGGCGTAAGCTTATTGAATAAAGGTAAGATCACCGAAGCATAGAACATGTTCATCAGCAGCACAAATGTACAGGCAATCAGGGCAAACCAAATCCAGAAATCAGTGCCCATTGTTTCTACAAGGTAGATCAGTACCGCCAGCAGTATACCACCTATTAATCCCCCCAGTATATATCCTTTCAACTTATCGGCTATAAATGTTTTGAGCGTGGTTTTATTGAAGCCATACTTTTCTTCGATAACAAATACGCGATGCCATTGAAACGGCAAGGTAAGTATATCTGAAACGATCATGATCACACCAAAGAATACAAGCGCCAACACTATTTCATTGGCAATAACATTCCGCAGCAAACTATCCAGCCAGCCGAAGCCACCGCTTACCAGCATCGTTACTGAAAGGAAGAAACTAAATGCCGAAGTAATAAATGAAAAGTTAGTAAGGTCGCGATGGTAATGGAGTGAGCGTATATACTTCTCACGATCGTAGAACGCAGCTACTTCATCCGGAATCTCGTCACGCTGTGATTTCAGGTTGATGTAATCCAATACCTGATCAAAAATGTAACTGATCGTACTGATAGCAAGAATGATGTATAGAATGGTTTGCGGTTGCATATAATTAGACTCCGCCGCAAAAATCATCAAGTTTTACGAGTTAACCAACCCTCAATCTTTCGCCTTCTTCTTTGACTTTTTCTTCTCGTCTTTATCAGTATCTGATTTCTTCTTGTCTTTACTTTCTACTTTTTTATCCTTCCCGGTTTTATCTTTTGATTTTTCTGAAACATCTGTTTTTGAAACGGGTTCCTTTCCTGCCTTTTCGGAATTCCCGGCACGCGCACTTCTGCGCGGTGGTGGTGAACCTGCCATATTATAGGAACTTCGTTGCACGGTATTGGTACCATCGCGCTGTTTTCCGTTGTCACCTGATAATTCGCTGGGAGAACCTGCCGAGCTTGCGCCTCCATCAAACGCAGGTATATTGGATGCACCTTGCGTTTTATCCTTTACGTTTTTCGCACTGCCCGTATTTGTTCCCTGTTTCGCGGCTGATGTATCTGCCCGCGTTCCTTTATCCCTGTTTTTATTCAGCTCGATCTCCAGCATCTCCTTCGTGCTTGGCTTTTCCTGACTCTGATTGATGGTAGGTCTTCTGCTTTCTGTGCGTTGGCTGGAGTCACTTACCTGTGCCTGTAACGAATTTATACCCGCTACTATCGCTATAAAAAATAACAATATTGTTCTCATACTCATTCGCCTCATCCGATTGTATCTCTTTCTTGATGCAACTGTTTCAATTTTCTGCAACTACCTTAAATGTTCCGGTTGCCTGGGGAAAACCATCACGTGCATATTTGGTTTTTTGGAGCAACGCATTCACCACACAATATCCGCTTATACCACGCGCCAGCAGATAAGCACCTCCCAGAAGAGAAGATATACCTTTACCCTGATTAAAGTGTCGTATACCATTAACCGCCAAGGCTATTCCGCTGATTACAGAAATAGCACGCTCTGCCGGATTAACATTTGTGATGCTTGATACAGAGGCAACCAGTGTACCGGCCGGCTGTTCATCTGATGTTACATTGTGTTTCATATTAATCTTGCTTTACTATGTATACTATCTGACTTACTGCAGACATACTATCTCTGCAGGTAAGTCGGATAGCTTATATTATTTCTATACTGCCATTATTCTTGTATCATCGCATTGGATCTTCTTCCAGATTTTCCTGGCGGTCGCCTCCGAGACTATAGGAGTTGTTTTCTTCATCTTCGGAGCCTATAGACTCATTGCGATCATCCAGCTCACTGCCCGGTATATCCAGATCGCGCGCTGCGAAATCCACCGGCCACTTGCGGTGTTTCAATTGCTCGTCATCGCCCATATCAAGACTTAAATCTTTGGGCCCAAGTGCTTCCTTATCTTCCTCCGTCAGATCAGACTCATTGTTCAGCGGGCGACCGGGAGAATCCTGCACAACCTCTGCCGATGTAGCCCTCGAAAGACTGAGGTTATCAAGGTCTACGTGTACGCGTTCTATGTCATTCGCCTGATTCATGATGTCTTCACCTGGCGGATATTCTCCCGGAAGCTTTTTACTCTCCTCTTTACGTTTACTTTCTTTGCTTTCGGAATTTGATCTATTCTTTCTCATAGCATTTTACATTTTAAAGGTTTGTCAATTCAACTCGTTTGCCTGTTCGCGCAGCTTCGTATATAGCCATTAATATTTTGACATCCCGAAGCCCCATTTCTCCAGGCACTTTACTTTTTTTATTCTGCAACACACAGTTTGCAAAATCATCCATCTGTAATGCCTGCTGATTTACATGCGGCAGATCAAGTTTACCCGTACTGGTTTCTCCTTTTAAACCTTTGTAGGCAAACGCCGGCTCCAACTGAAACCACCCGCGTTCAGCATCGGCACGCAGAAAATTCATTTCTTCGGCATAGCTGGTTTCACAGCTTGCAATGGCTCCGCCGTGAAATTCAAATTGCCATGTCAGCGATTGTTCTACTTCGCTAAACCTCTTCATATCTGTCTTCGGGCCTTCCGCAGCAGTAACCGCTATAGGGGTTTTACCCATGGTATATATCACTCCTTGCACACAATATATACCTACATCCATCAGCGGGCCACCACCCGCCATCTTCTTATTTAATCGCCATACATTCGGTTCTATATCCATACCATGACGGGCGGTGATGAGTTTTATTTCACCATACGTTTTCTTCGTGCCCAACTCGGCCATGGTGAGGTTATAGGGATCAAAATGAAGCCGATAACCAATCGACAATAGCCGGTTGGCATCTTTACAAGCCTTGATCATTTCTTCACACTCTTTTACAGAAACCGCCATGGGCTTTTCACAGATCACGTGTTTCCCCGCCTTTGCAGCGCGTATAACATACTCCGCATGCATGGCGTTGGGCAGCACGACATATACTATATCTATATCCGGATTATTTTTGATCGAATCGAAATTCTGATAGTTGTATATATTCTTGTCAGCAAGATTATATTTACTCTTCCATTTTTCAGCTTTCTCAGGAGTACCCGTAACAATACCAGCCAGCTTGCACCGCTTGGTTTCCTGAAGAGCCGGAGCAAGTTGCTCCGTACTATATTGCCCTAACCCAACCAGCGCGACTCCCAATTGTTTTGAAGGCTCCTGTGTTTCAACAGCGGCTGAAGATGTTTCTTCTCCAAAAGCAAATCCATTTGCAGTCAGTGAGGAAGAAAATGCAAACAGTGAAGTTCCGATAGCACCGGAAACATGCTGAATAAATTTCCTTCGGGTTGTGGAAGTATTGATTAAGTTCATGCAGCGTTGGTTGATTTAACCGATTGGGTAAAAACCATGCCTGTTGCATTCTGCAAAGATGTATACTAAATGCCGTGGCTGACTAGCTGCTTCAAAAACGAAGCTATAAATCGCTGATTAAATTCTACAAACACCACAAGGCTATAAAAAGAAAAAGCGCTGCTGATCCGATCTGACCAGTAGCGCTTGGGCAATTTTTTCAAATTCAGATGTTATGATAGCAATTTCGCTATCGCTGTATCAGCATCCGAGAATTGAAATGATGCCAGCGATTGGTTCATCATCGCCTCAATAGCTTCAGTGCCAGGATTACCAATACTGCCTTCATGCGTATGATGCACTGTTGTCTGTGGGTAGTAATCTCCTCTCTCAATGTCCATTCCAACCTTTTTATATGCATCCCGGAAAGGCGTGCCTGCCAATACAAGTTTGTTCACTTCTTCTACGCTAAAAAGAAATTTATACTTTTCATCCGCCAGTATATTCTCTTTTATGCTAATGTTCGAGAGCATCAATTGAACCATGCGCAAACAATCTTTCAATCGCTGTATAGCTGGAAACAGAATTTCTTTCAGCAACTGCATGTCGCGGTGATAGCCGGAAGGCAAATTTACTGTTGACATTGCTATATCATTCGGCAACGCCATCATCTGGTTGCAACGTGCCCGTACTAACTCAAACACATCCGGGTTCTTCTTGTGCGGCATAATGCTGGAACCCGTAGTGAGCTCTTCCGGAAAACTGATAAATCCGAAGTTCTGATTCAGGAACAAACACGCATCCATCGATAACTTACTCAAGGTGGCAGCAATGTTGGATAACGCAGAAGCCACGATCCGCTCGGTCTTTCCACGGCCCATTTGTGCATACACTACATTGTAGTTCAGGTCTTCAAATCCCAGGAGTCTGGTAGTAAGTGCTCTGTTCAGCGGAAAAGAAGAGCCATATCCTGCCGCAGATCCGAGCGGATTTTTATTCACCACCCGATACGCAGCCTGTAAGGTAATAACATCATCTACCAGGCTCTCGGCATACGCTCCGAACCATAGACCAAATGAAGACGGCATAGCCAATTGAAGATGGGTATAGCCCGGTAACAGGTGATCTTTATACTTGATGCTTTGTGTCTGCAATAAATCAAACAGATTTTTTACTTCACTGGTAACTTCCCTGATCTCATGGCGCAGATAAAGCTTAATATCCACCAGCACCTGGTCATTACGCGAACGACCGCTGTGAATTTTCTTTCCTACATCGCCCAGCTTCTTTGTAAGCTCAAGCTCTACCTGTGAGTGTATATCTTCTACACCATCCTCCACATTAAAATCTCCGGACGCTATACGCCTATATATATTCTTCAGTTCTGCTGATAGAATGGCAAGTTCATGCTTCTCCAACAGTCCGATCGATTCAAGCATGGTAATGTGTGCGAGCGAACCCTGTACATCGAACGGAGCCAGGTACATATCCATTTCCTGGTCTCTCCCTACGGTAAATTTTTCTACCTCTTTGAGCGATGTCTTGTCTTTTTGCCAGAGTTTCATACGAAATTTCTTTGATCAATTATTGTACTTATATCGTCAGCGATGTCAATACATCCGCTGTTGTACGGATGGAAGCATATTCACCTTGCAGGTTGGACAGTGATAAAGTGTGAACCTGGTGTGAAGTATACTTTGTGCCATCGATCGCCATTTTATCAAATGCAGCGGTAGCATCTGAAACCACTGTTGTTTTAAAACCCATTTCACCTGCCATGCGTGCAGTAGCTTCCACCGAGTTGTTGGTAACAAAGCCTGTTATCACCAATTCTTTTATACCTTGTGCTTCTAATGTTTGCTGCAGGCGTGTTCCTATAAACGCATTCGCTGTGGACTTCCGGTATATATTTTCAGAAACAAAAGGTTTGACTATATCTTTCAGATCGTTCCCTCTATAGCCCGGACGAAACGGAGATGTTGGTGAAACCGAACAATGCTGCACAATAACAATCGGAAGTGCTTTTTCCTGCCAGGCTTGCAGCAGCAACACTATATTTTCTTCAGCATTCGGATTATTTCGATTCCCGCCCCAATGCGCTGCCTCATCTATACCGTTCTGAACATCGATTACGATCAGTGCAGTATCTTTCATGACTACAGAATCACTTCATTGAGCACTTTGATGTAGGTTTCAATCCCCTTCCGGATCTCATCTGCATAGATAAATTCGTCTGCAGTGTGAGAACGTGCAGAATCGCCCGGGCCCATTTTTATGGAAGGGGCTGGTATCAATGCCTGATCGGATGTAGTAGGCGAACCATATCGTTCAATACCCAGCTTAATCGCAGCCTTCACCAGCGGATGATCTTCTGCTATACCAGACGGACGCATCCGCAGGGAACGTGGCGATACCTCGCTCTTCACATTTTTCCTGATCTCCTCCAACAACTCTTCCAGGCTATAAGCATCCGTAACGCGAACATCCACGGTATAATGACATTCTGCGGGTACCACATTGTGTTGCTTACCGGCATTGATGATGGTTACGGTCATCTTGATTGGCCCAAGTGTTTTCGAAACAATGGGGAATTTATAGTTCCGGAACCACTCTATATCCGGCAGTGCTTCATAGATAGCGTTAATGCCTTCTTCGCGTGCAGCGTGTCCTGCCTTGCCACGCGCTATACAATCCAGCACCATCAATCCTTTCTCTGCTGTCGCCATCTGGCAAAGCGTTGGTTCACCCACAATGGCAAAATCAACCGGAGGTAATGATGACCAGATGCTTTCCACACCACCCGTGCCGGATATTTCTTCTTCTGCCGTAGCGGCAAGCATCACATTATACTTCAGATTCTGCTGCGGATAGTAATGTAAAAATGTAGCGATCAGCGATACAAGCGGCCCTCCGGCATCGTTGCTGCCGAGGCCATATAATTTACCATCGATGATTTCGGGTTTGAAAGGATCGCGTGTATACTGCGGATTGGGTTTTACAGTGTCGAGGTGAGAATTCAACAATACGGTTGGCTTGGCGGGATCGAAGTATTGGTTCCTGGCCCATACGTTGTTCCCCTTGCGGTATGAGTGTACGCGTTCCTTTTCAAAAAACTCTTCCAATACCGAAGCCACTTCATCTTCCTCTTTGCTGAACGAGGGAACAGCAATGAACTTGATCAGCAGATTGGTAGCCTTTTCGTATAATGATGAATCCATAATCTATGTAGCTTTAAGCTGCGAACTTTTAACTTCGGATTACCGTCTCCGCTTGTCAACTTTCCGAATATAGCAGCTCCTATAAAGTTATCAATGTTCCTTCCGTTACCTGCCCTGTATTCTTTAGCAGGTCTGTTGCTTCGCCTATCAATACTTCCTTCACTCCCGATTGTATTGCTGCGTAAGCATTCTCCAGTTTCGGCAATATACCATCGGCAAATACGCCTTTGGGTAACAGCTCATCGTAACGCTTGCGCGGCAAATGTGTGATTACCGAACCCAGGTCGTTCACATCCATGAGTACACCTTTTTTCTCGAAGCAGAAAATGAGGCGCACGTCAAAATGTTTGCTCAGTGCTACCGCCAGCACCGAAGCAATTGTATCAGCATTGGTGTTCAGCATCGAACCCTCAGCATGGGTGAGTGGTGCAAATACCGGCACTATATTTTGTTTCAGCAGGAAATATAGCAAAGCTGTATTTACACCTTCTGCTTTTATATCGCCCACAAAACCGTAGTCTATATCTTTCACCGGACGCTTTACAGCTTTGATGAGATTTCCATCGGCTCCGGTAACGCCCATCGCATTGCAATCCAGTGTTTGCAAGGTAGCCACAATTTGTTTGTTCACCAGTCCGCCATATACCATCGTTACCACATCCAGCGTCTGCGCATCGGTGATTCTTCTGCCGTTCACATATTTCGATTCTATACCCAGTTGTTCTCCTAATCGTGTGGCAATCTTACCGCCACCGTGAATCAATATCTTGGGTTCTTTAATCGAAGCAAAATCTTTCAGAAAAGAACTCAACGCTGCCGGATTGTCCAGTACGTTACCACCAATCTTGATAATGAAAAGTTTGTTCATGCCTGTCGTGTTGCTCATTTTTTATTCTGCAGTAACTCATGCAACACTGCCTGTGCAGCCCACACGCGGTTGGAAGCCTGCTGTGTTACTACGCTGTTGGCACCATCAAGTATCTCATCGCTGAGCTCAACATTTCTCCGCACCGGAAGACAGTGCATTACCTTTGCGTTATTCGTTAATCGCAGCTTGTCATTAGTTAACATCCACGAAGGGTCATTGCAATATATTCTTCCGTAGTCGGTATAGGTACTCCAGTTCTTTACGTATACGAAGTCTGCATCTTTCAATGCCTTCTGTTGATCGAGTTCGATCGATGCACCTTTGGTAAACTTCTCGTCCAGCTCATAATCTTCGGGATGTGTGATTACAAAATCAGATTCTCCCCAGGCATTGATCCACTGCGAAAAACTGTTGGCTACACATTGCGGCAATGCCTTTACGTGTGGTGCCCATGTCAATACAATTTTAGGCTTACGCTTCTCCCTGAACGTCTCCCGAATCGTAATAATATCGGTAAGGCTTTGCAATGGATGCAACGTAGCACTCTCCAGACTCAGCACCGGTATACCGGCATATTTTATAAACTGGTTGATGTATAGCTCGCTATAGTCATCAACTTTATTCTGCAATGATGGGAACGTGCGTATACCCAGCACATCGAAATATTTACCCATGATGGGAGCAGCATCCTTCACGTGCTCTACGGTGTTACCACTCATGATGGCTTCATCTTCGAACTCGAGTGCCCAGCCATCCTGCCCTACATTAAACACGATTACCTTCATGCCCAGATTCTCTGCTGCAATCTGCGTGCTGAGGCGAGTACGCATGCTGGGATTAAGAAATAATAAACCGATGCGCTTGTTGGCTCCCAGCGATTGGCTCATCAATGGATTTGCTTTAAAGTCAAGCGCCCTGGCAACGAGGCCATCAATGTCGGTTACATCATTAACGGAAATAAAATTTTTCATTTCAGTTCTTCAGTCAATGCGGTTAAAAATATATCGGCTTCTTCTCTTGTCAATGCCAGTGAAGGCAACAACCGAATGGTGTTTGGCTTTGCTTCACCGGTAAATATCTTATGCTTCAGGAGCAGGTCGTTGCGCACCGCTTTCTTTTCCTCAGGCAGATCGAAGCCGATCATCAGCCCGCGTCCGCGCACATCGCTCAAGCCAAATGTTTTTAATCTGGATATCCAGTAATCGCCCTGCACCGCTGCATTGTAAATGAGATTTTCTTTTTCCATTACTTCCAACACAGCAAGCCCTGCTACCGAAGCGAGGTAATTTCCTCCGAAGGTTGTTCCCAACATACCGCTCCATGGCTTGATGTCAGGATGAATGAATACGCCTCCAATCGGAAATCCGTTACCCATACCTTTTGCTGTGGTAATGATGTGCGGCTTTACGCCTGCATGCTGATGCGCAAAAAATTTACCCGTGCGTCCGTAGCCGGATTGAATTTCATCCAGTATAAATATAGCGCCCTTCTCTTTACACTTGCGTTCGAGGAATTGCAGGAACGAATCCGTTGGTAGTTGTATACCTCCTACTCCCTGAATACCTTCAATGATCACGGCTGCTACGGTATCATCCAACGCAGCTGTAAAGGCTGCTTCATCGTTCATCGGCACAAACACAATATCATGCCCTGCATTGAACGGTGCCACAATTTTAGGATTATCGGTAGCGGCTACCGCTCCAGATGTCCTTCCATGAAAAGCCTTCTTAAAGGCGATAACTTTTTTCTTCCCCGTAACGAATGAGGCCAGCTTCAATGCATTCTCGTTTGCTTCCGCTCCGGAGTTACACAGAAACAATTGATAGGTTTCATACCCCGAGAGCTGCCCTAATTTTTCTGCGAGGCGTTCCTGTATAGGGTTCTGAACGGAGTTGGAATAAAACGCGATCTTGTTCAATTGATCGGTTAATGACTTTACATAATATGGATGCGAGTGACCGATGGAGATCACGGCATGTCCTCCGTAAAGATCCAGGTATTTTTCACCCTTGTCATCCCAAAGCCACGAGCCCTGCGCTTTAGCAGGTGTTATGTTGAAGAGGGGGTATACGTCGAATAGTTTCATTGTTTAGCTGCTGGCTTCGAGCTACTAGCTGCTAGCCGTATTGGGTTAATGGTTTAGAATGCTATACTTTTTAGTTTTATACCCGTGGTTTCGTCCAGGCCGAAGATGAGGTTCATGTTTTGAACGGCTTGGCCGGAGGCTCCTTTCAATAAGTTATCGATGGCGGAGTGTACTACGATCTTGTCGCCTTCTTTCTCGATACCGATCAGGCACTTGTTGGTGTTCACTACCTGCTTCATGTCTACTGTATCGTCTGAGACGATGGTGAAAGGATGATCGCTGTAGAAATCTTTGTAGAGCTTTGTTACTTCTTCCAGCGATTTATCGGTTGTAATGCAGGAGCTAACGAATATACCGCGGGTGAAATCGCCACGCCAGGGTATAAAATTGATCGCATCGCTAAAGCCTGTTTGCAGCTGCTTCAACGAGCGGTTTATCTCTTTCAGATGCTGATGGGTAAGCGTTTTATAGGCAGATATATTGTTGGCTCTCCAGGTAAAGTGTGTTGTATCCTGCAGCTTCTGGCCGGCACCGGTGGAGCCGGTTATACCGGTAGCAAATACTTCTTTGAGTATACCGGCTTTCGCCAATGGCAATAGGCCCAATTGTATCGCGGTGGCAAAGCAGCCGGGGTTCGCTATATTTTCAGCTTTACGGATTGCTTCTTTATTCAGTTCCGGCAATCCATATACAAACGACCTTCCGTTGATCGATTCACCCAATCTGAAATCCTGACTTAGATCGATGATCCTGATCCCGGCATCAATGGGATTCTCCTGCAGAAATTTTTTACTCTCTCCATGTCCGAGGCAGAGAAAGATCACATCAACATCCTGTTGAAGTGTGTCGGTAAATTTCAGTTCGGTATCACCTTGCAGATCCGGATGCGCGGTATATAATGGATTGCCGGCATTGCTTCGGCTATGAATATATACCAGTTCTGCCTGTGGGTGATTCAGCAACAATCGAATGGTTTCACCTCCGGTATATCCTGCACCACCGATGATGCCAGCATGTATTTTTTTCATGTTTACTATCTTTTTGAGATTATGGTTTAAAGTTCAAAGTTTAACGTTCAACGTTACCTTGAACATTGAACTTTAAACTTTATCAACATCTTCTTTCACCTGGTGATAGATAGCAGTCTGGTTACCGAATATCTTCGTGAAGCCTTTCACATCATCACCCGTCCAGCCGAGGTTCATTTCACCATATTTACCAAACCTGGATGACATGAGGTCGTATGGTGACTCTATGCCCAACATCTGGTAACGATATGGGTGCAGTTGAATGGAAACTTCACCGGTAACATTTTGCTGTGAGCTGGTGAGGAATGCCTCAATGTCGCGCATGATCGGGTCCAGGTATTGACCTTCGTGCAGCCAGTTGCCATAGAACTGTGCAAGCTGATCTTTCCAGCTAAGCTGCCACTTGGTGAGCACGTGTTTCTCCAAAGCATGGTGACCTTTCAATACGAGCATCGGCGCTGCAGCTTCAAAGCCTACGCGACCTTTTATACCGATGATGGTATCGCCTACATGTATATCTCTTCCTATACCATAAGGGCCTGCTATCGCCTGCAAATGCTGAATGGCATCTGCCGGATGGTTAAATGCTTTGTCGTTTATTTTTTTCAACTCTCCTTTTTCGAAGGTGAGCTTTACCGTTTCTGTTCCGGTCTTGGTCACTTGTGTCGGCCACGCTTCTTCAGGCAACATGCCGAGTGACTTCAGTGTTTCTTTTCCTCCTACCGATGTTCCCCATATACCTTTGTTTACAGAGTACATGGCTTTCTCGAAATTCATCTGCACGCCTTTCGATTTGAGGAAAGCAATTTCTTCTTCGCGCGATAATTTCAACTCACGGATGGGAGTAATGATCTCGATGCCGGGCACAAGTATATTCAGGATCATGTCAAACCGAACCTGATCGTTACCCGCCCCGGTGCTGCCGTGAGCAACAGCATCCGCTTTCAGTTCTTTTGCATAGATGGCTACGGCCAATGCCTGTGACATGCGCTCGGCACTTACGCTCAACGGATAGGTATTGTTCTTGAGTATATTTCCGTAGATGAGGTAGCGGATAACCTTGTCGTAGTAGTTCTTGGTCTCGTCTACTGTTTTATGCGAAGCCACACCGAGGTTCTTGGCACGTGCCTCGATCTCTTTGATCTCCTTTTCATCGAAGCCTCCGGTGTTTACTGTAATAGTGTGGACTTCAAATCCTTTTTCTTCGCCCAGATACTTTACACAATAGGAAGTATCAAGACCTCCGCTGAATGCTAATACGACTTTCTTTTTACTCATCTCCTTTTTTAATTTTTAAGACTTTAGAGTTCTGCAGCAAGCTGCGGTGTGATGTGTGCATACGCTTGCGTGCCGCCCTGATGCACGGCAGACATAGTGTCTCTACACAAAACTACAAGTGCATCTGTATAGCTCCTGGCTCTGTGTATATTAATTTACTTTCTCCTGTGTTACCAGAAGAAGAAAAAGCTCAGTAGTGATTTTTTATCAGAGCGCGCTCCGGTATCATTACCTTCATCTCTCTTGCGGAAAGACTTGAGGAGCACGAATTGCTTGAAGCGAACCCATCGCTCGAACAGTTTGAAATTACCTTTGAACTGACGATGGCGCTGCGTTACCAGCTCACCTTCCGGAGTTACCACGGTGGCGGCCTTGGCAGGTTCCGGTTGCTGAACCTGTGCACGTGCTGCAGCCGCTTTGATCTTCGCCTCTGCTTCTACAGGGTCAAACAACATGGCGGTACACATACAGTTCTTCCGTCCCTTGCTCATCAGTATCTCGTAGTTCACACAGCTCTGGCAGCCTTTCCAGAATTCTTCATCGTTGGTGAGCTCTGAATAGGTAACGGGCTCATACCCGAGGTCGGAGTTGATCTTCATTACCGCGAGACCGGTAGTGAGTCCGAATATTTTTGCGTGCGGATATTTTTGCCGCGACAGGTTAAATACTTTGTGTTTGATCTCTGTGGCAACACCTGTCTTACGGAAAGCAGGCGACACAATGAGACCAGAGTTGGCAACGTACTTTTCATGTTCCCAGGCTTCAATATAGCAGAAGCCTACCCATGTACCGTCCGTTGTAACAGCTATAATGGCTTTACCTTCTTCCATCTTCATTTCGATATAGGAAGGTGAACGCTTGGCGATACCGGTACCTCGCGCTTTGGCAGATTCTTCCATCTCCTTCGTGATGGTTTCTGCGTAATGTTTATCGTCAACTGTAGCCAGTCTGACAATGATATTATGATTTTCCAATGTTGTTCGATTTAAAATGACCCTGTTAAAGAAATTATGCCCAAAAGCACAAAAACGCAATGTCCTTGACATCACGTTACTCAACTATGAAAGTTGTATGATGGAGGTATCAGATACGCGCGAAGCGTACGGGTCGGGGTCGCCTGGTCACCATGCAGGCAGAGAATAAGAACTGGAATGTTCTTTCAGGTTGGAAAGCAGCCTTAGCCGCTTTAATTATGGTGAACAATGTTTTCAATTTCTTTTCAAGCGTTTAAGTGAAACGTTAGATGAAAATCATTCAGTTTTTATTTATTGTTTTTTCTAAATGCAAAATTAAACGGAAAAGTTTGTTAAATGGCAAATATTCCAGGCAAGAACTTTAATTTTTTTTCGTGGCCACTAACTTTCGTTAGTATTTTTTTAAAGTT
>NZ_DAIQRQ010000011.1:28475-34973 GCF_036786105.1 Ohtaekwangia sp. | reverse complement strand
AGAACTTTAATTTTTTTTCGTGGCCACTAACTTTCGTTAGTATTTTTTTAAAGTTGCCAGCTGCCGGCCTCGAGCTGCTAAAGGTATGTGAGTGAGCGAGGTTAGCGGTGTTAGGTTTTATACTTCAACACTTGTTGATCGGTGTTCCTTATTCAATATTTTAAGTAAAGCCTCAAGCTGCTGGCTCCTGGAAGTTGTATCATATATCTAACGCTGTACGTTCTTTACTTTGTCATTACTTCATCATTCGTTATCCGTTACCGGTTAATCGTTATCCGTTAACAAACTCAATACATCACTCTTCCCGGTTAACCTGTAACTAATAACCTGTAACGGTTAACTATTCGCTACTTCAACTCGGGCAGCGACAGCCTGAACTTTACGGCTACCAATCTGATAGTAATGATCAGGCCTGCGGAGAGAAGCATGGTGGTGTTTCGTTCTACGGTGGTATGCAAATCGAGCAGCAGGTAACATACTGCACCGGCCAGGCACGCTGTAGCATAGATCTCTTTTCTAAAAATTATCGGTGTTTCATTGGTAAGCGTATCGCGGATTACGCCTCCCATAATGGCCGAGAACATGCCCATGATCGCTGCAATCTCCGGGCGAACACCGAGGCTCAACGATTTCTCTACACCCAACACCGTAAAGAATGCGATGCCAAAAGTATCGAACAGAAAAAATGTTCTGCGCAGTCGGATAAGGTATTTGTAGAATATAATAGCCGCTCCTACTCCCACAATGATGCTGTACACAAAGTATATATCACCTACCCATACCAGCGGATAGCTTCCCAAGATCATATCGCGAAGACTTCCTCCTCCTATTGCCGTAACAAAGCCGGTAAAGCCGGCACCAAACCAGTCGTGCTCTTTATCCTGAATGGCAAGTGCGCCTGAAACGGCAAAGAAAAATGTACCAAACAGTTCGAGTGAATATTGAATACTCATGATGTAAAGATAATGATTGGTTCTACACTCGTTGTGGCTTGTGTTAAAGTATATACCAACACATACTACTATACAATTAAAAAGGCTCCCCGAAGGAAGCCTTATACTGTATCTGTAATATCATTTTAAAAGTCAGGGCACGGAATAATGAGCTTGTCTTTTGGTGGCTTGCGGGGATTACGCATCGGCCAGGTATATACCAGGCTGAACTCATGTGCACCACCGCTGCCCGTACCCAGTTTAGAGATAGTATAGTCGTAGCTATAACCGATGTTGATCGCATCTTTTGCACCAAGTTTGGTAAAGCCGATGAGGAGAACAATGGATTCGTTATTGACTGTACCTCCTACATTCTTGAAAGGTACTCCGCGATACCATGTTCCCAATACCAGGGGTTCGAAGGTAAAGTACATACCAAGATCGACCTGATCCCATTGTCCCTGATGACGGTACTGGAAAGCAGGCGCTATACTTCTCTCCGATTTGCGTGCATATACTCCGCTTCCTGTTACACCCGGTGTCATATAGAATTTAAAACCTCCATGTACCGATAGCTTCATCGGAAGTTTGCTTACCTCACCGATCAGACTCTGGTTAGGCTGCGTAAGGTGCCATGTAGAAACTCCCAGCCATGCACTCTTGGTAAAGAATACACCACCAAAAGAAAGGTCTAAAAATGTTTTACTGGATTGTGTATTGAATGTCTCCGCAGTTTGCTTGCTGATGAGTTGCCCGGTAGCCGGATCAAACTGATCACCAAAGGTAAGCTTGCCAAAATTTACATCGCGGTTATAAAGCCCTACCTGCACCCCCGGACGAAAGCCGAGGTAGTTGGTAAGCTTCAGTTCGTACGAATATTGCAACCCGAGATTTATGGAACGTAGACCTGCAAGCCCTTCGCGGTCGCGGGTCAGAATCATTCCTATACCACTGTTCTTGTCTTCAATAAAATAATCGAAGTATGCCGACACGGTAGTAAAGTTTGCATCAATACCGGGCCACTGATTGCGGTAGTTCATACCTGCTCTTGCCTGGTTGGTCGATCCTGCCAATGCAGGATTCAGGTAGAGCGGTGCTGCATAAAATTGGGAAAATTGAGGGTCCTGAGCAGTTACCGCACCTTCCAGCACCAGCATTAATACACATAAAAGCAGGAGTATCCTGTACATCGAGTCGTGTGTTTTTAGATTATGCAATCGGGGCAAAGTAATAAAAAGTTATCCGTTATCCGTTATCCTTCCGCAGAAAAACCGTTATCCGTTAACCGTTGTCTGCTCAGTTGTACCGGCGCCCGATTAACACCAGCTTACGCAATATTATCGCTCAACTGTTAACAGCTTAGTGTTAACGGTTAATTTTAACTCAAATTGTATACTTTAAAACGACTTGAGCGTTTTACATTTGACACATAAACAGAACGATTGGTAAGTTACAGAACCAAATACTGAAGAACGTGAGAAAACATCTTTACCGGTTTCTTTTTTTGATAACAGCAGTCATGCCGGTCTGCACTATGGCACAGAACTTTGCCGGCCATAACTGGTACTTCGGTAACAGTAATCGCGGCATACGGTTCAGTCGTTCCGATAACTCCGCGTCACTGGTAACAAATCAGTTCATTCCTTTTGGCACAGGCGGAAGCGCCGTAGCCAGTGATCCCGTAACCGGTAATCTTTTCTTTTATACCGATGGTACCCGTGTGATCGATGCCTCCCATCAGGCTATGCCCAACGGCGCTATCACGGGCGATGCTACCCGCAATCAGCCGGTGGCTATTTGTCAAAATCCGGCTAACTCCGCACAATACTATATTTTCCATGCCGATGCTTCGGGAACAGTGCGCTATAGTATAGTTGACTCTCTCCAGATTGGTAACGCGACAGCTTTTGGTCAACCTCCCCTCGGCGATGTCACTACAAAAAATCAGACCATAGCAGGTTTACCTTCCAACCTGTCGGAAGCCATGATTACGATGGCCGATATCAACGGCACTGACATTTGGTTGATGACTCATGCAAAAGGCACGACCAACTACCATTTTGTGAAGATCAGTACTGCTGGTGTGGTATACCAGGGACTTGTTTCCGGAGGACTTATTCAGAGCGCTGCCAACTTCAATTACAACGCAGCGTCTAAACGCATTGCTGTGTCTCCCCAGGAAGTCAACCGTGACATTGAAATTCTTTCCATTACTTTTCCGGTAACCCCGGCCACGTTGCCAACACTTACCAGCACACGCGTAATCAACACAGGGGTAAATCCAGTGGTCAACCAGGCTATCTACGATGCCGAGTTCAGTCCCAAAGGGCAATATCTGTATGTATCTGTATTTGGCGAAGGTGCTGCTGCCGGCGATGTGTTGCAGTATGATCTTACCGCTCCGACACTTTCGCCGGCATCGGTATTATCAACACAACCCACTGAAAGTTATGGCCTGCAGATGGGCCCTGACAGTGTGATCTATCACCTCTATCAATCCGGCGGCTCGTTCTTTCTGGGAGCTTTGACCAATACAGATACAGTAGCGAGCGAAGTAAATTACAACGCACAAATCTTTACCGGCAACTTTGGCGGAAGGCAGTTCCCTACATTTGCACCACACGACAGCATCAAAATGAAAGTATATTTTGATGCCAAGGGATTCTGTGCCAATGCTCCTACATCTTTCTTCCCCACGGTAACACCAGGAGCTGACAGTCTTAACTGGAATTTTGGCGATGGCGGTTCCTCCCGTGACTGGAGCCCGGTATATACTTATAAAGCCGGCGGCACATACAACGTAACGGTCAAAGCATTTTTGAATGGTGTTGTAAAAGATACCGTACAAGCCATCACAATCAACAACTTCGATACCCAGATCAACCTGGTGCAGGATACTACTGCCTGTAGTTGCGAGCTTCCGTTTCCAAAAGCAAAAAATGTTTCTTCCTGCGGCAGAAAATTTAGCGTAAGTGCAAAGATACAGGGAAGCGGCAGTCCTACCTGGCAATGGTATGGCCCTGCCGGAGCAATCGGCTCGCCTGGTACCGGCACGACCGCTACGTTGCAACCTGACTCTGCGGGCTATTATTACCTCGTTGCAACGGTAGGCGGATGTTCAACTTATGCCGGGGTGAATATCAAGGAATACGGTATACAGGATCAACGTGCCAACATCTGGTACTTTGGCCAGAATGCCGGTATAGATTTCAATCCTTTGTTTCGTAAACCATCTTCACCGGCACAATCCATATCCAACCCGGTAATGGATGCTCCGGAAGGAACTTCGACTATATCTGATCGCAATGGGCAAGTGATCTTCTTTACCGATGGCGATAAAGTTTGGGACAGAAACTTTACCCAGATCGGTTCGGGTATAGGTGGTGATCCGGGATCGACACAAGCTGCGTTGATCATACCCGTGCCCGGTGATGAAACGCTATACTATATCTTCACAACACAGGAAGTGTATGGTTCCTACACGTACCGTGTTGCTTATACATTGTTCGACCTGAAGCTGAACAACGGTACCGGTGGATTGGTAGATCAGAATGTAACGCTCTTTACCAAAAGCACGGAAAGAATTACGGGTAACCAGAATTGGTTGATCGCTCACGAATATGGCAATAACTCATTCCGTGCATATCGTATCACGACACAAGGTATAGGCAATCCGGTGATCTCAAGTATAGGCTCCGACCACTCGATGGCGTATGCGCAAAACGGTCAGGGCTATATGAAGCTCGGTCCGCAGAACCGACTCGCTGTAGCGCTTTCTACACCGGGTGTTTCGAATATTGTGGAAGTATTTGACTTTGCTGACTCTACGGGCGCAGTAACCAATTACCGTAAGGCTAACCTGAACAGCACGTCAGGGCAGGTATATGGAATTGAATTTGGTGCCGGTGGAAATAAACTCTTCGCAACGTTGAGTGATGTTACCTCCAAGCTCTACGAATTTGCTTTCGATACACTGGGCATACCACACGAAGTGAAGAAACCAACACCAATGTCGCAGCAAACTTACAATGAGAAACTTGGTGCCATTCAGATTGGCCCTGACGGGCAAATATATGTAGCGGTTGATGGTAAAGCTTATTTAGGCATGATCACCGTAAATGGTGATACGACAAGAGCTTCGTCATTCAATGTTAATCAGTTTCCATTGCAGCCTTCCGTACCGGCTGCGAGTACCTTGAGTCATTTAGGATTACCGAATTTTATACAGATTATCTCCGATCCTACGCAAGGCCCTGGTATAGCGGTAACCGGTGTCTGTGCGGGAGATTCTACAAACTTCTCCGGCACCGGAACGGATGTGATCGACAAATTCTTCTGGCAGATCAAATCACCATCGGGCACGGTGGTCACTTCGTCTACAAAATCAACGTTCAGTTACCTGTTCACAACGGCAGGATTATATACAGCGCAATTGCAAATCACCAATCGCTGCGGACTGGATACTGTGCTTACACAACAGTTCAGAATCTATGCGCCTCCGGCAGATCCTTCTACAACGCTGGCACTTTGCAATCCACCTTTAACATTGAATGCCAACCCGACCAATGCTCCAAGCCTCGCCTATAGCTGGGTAACGGGCGACACTACCAAGACGATCAGCGTGAGCAAGGCAGGGTTTTATAATGTAACTGTAACCAGCAAAGTTTCCGGATGTTCTACGGATGGCAAGATTGATGTATTTCCTTCATTGACCACAATTAATCTTGGTCCCGATTCAACAGTATGTTCTGCAGCCAACGGTGGCATTACACTGAACACACGCATCAATTTCCAGAATCACGTATGGCGTTTAAATGGTACGGTGATCGCCGGTAACAACGGTCCTACACAAGTAGCCAGCTTTGCTACAGCCGGAGTATTTCAATATATAGTGGTATATACTGATCCCACTACAACCTGTACAGCGCGCGATACAATTACGTTTACTGTAAATCAATCTCCTGTTGTAAACATTACTCCAAGTGGAACAATTAATTGTGGAGCAAGCAATGGAAGTATATCAATTAATATTTCGCAGCCTGTTGGTTCACCCGTATCTTATACATTGGGTGGCCCTTCCTTTGCCGATACCAAACAAAATATAGCCGTGCCATTCCTCGGTTCTGCTACAGGGCTTGGCGCTGGCACCTACAACATTCAGGTTGTTGACCAGGTAACAGGATGCTTCACCAATGATGCCACCACGATCAGCACCAACGCTTTCACGGTAACCGGAGGAACTCAAACTATATGTACATCAGGCACTATTACGTTAGCAGCGTCTGCAGCCATGTCGGGCACATATAAGATAACATCTGCCACTACCGGCCAAGTTGTTGAGTCCTCTTCAGCAACAGTCACCTTCCCGCGTCAATCAACCGGTTCATATCCTCCCGGAGACTATGCGATCGAGATAACCGATGCCACAAACTGTTCAGCCGGTGCAACAGTAACCTTATCACAAGGTACAGTAGTAGCCAACGCAGCCATCAGCACAACCAATCTGTGTATCAATGCACAAGTAACGGCCAGCGGAACAGGAGCTACTTCATTTGTGTGGACCTCG
>NZ_DAIQRQ010000011.1:0-28375 GCF_036786105.1 Ohtaekwangia sp. | reverse complement strand
CAATGCACAAGTAACGGCCAGCGGAACAGGAGCTACTTCATTTGTGTGGACCTCGACTCCTGCCAATGCCTTCAACGGAAGTTCAACAGGAGCTACCGTTACTATAAATCCGGGAACCTACGATCTGCAAGTTGTAATCGATGATGGTGCCGGAGGCGCTTGCCCTGCAACCCTTACACAAACTATATCGGTGGATAACTTTACAGCAGACTTTACTTTCAACGCCTGTACAACCCCGGTAATATTAAAAGCAGCGCCTACAGGAAATGTTAATCCTGTCGCCAGTTATACGTATGCCTGGTATCTGAATGGTTCCTCTTCTCCCATTGGCACTGGCCAGCAATTTAGTGCTACTCAATCGGGCACCTATACCATGAGCATGCAAAGCCTTGTTTCAGGATGTCCTGCGAAAAATTCTGCTGCCAAGGTAGTAACAATTTCCGGCCCGTTAAGTGTAACGATCACAACCGTAAATCCTCCTTGCGATGGAGCATCGTTCGCATTGCTGGCAACACCAAGTCGCACGGTAAGCAGCTATATCTGGTCATTGGATGGCACTGCGATCTCTGGTGGTACATCAGCCCAATTAAATGATCAGACTAAAGCTGGATTATATTCTGTAAAAGTATCGGATGGTATCTGCGAAGCTACCGCAGATATGCCTATACAACTTGCCCCATCAACACCGGGTGAGCTTACCGATACACGTCTGATTTGTCCGGATGATGCCAATCCCGATCCCAATACACGGGTAGCAATACTTGATCCTGGCGCTAACTTTGTATCGTACGACTGGTATGAACTGATCAACGGCTCTCCTTCACCACTCAACACAACCACACAAACCTATACGGCCAACCGAGCCGGTATATTCCAGGTAAATCTTGAAAATGCGTTTGGTTGTCAGAGCTCTGATAAAACTACCGTGAACGTAGAGTGTGATCCGGTAATTGTTGGTCCTAATGCTTTCAGACCTTCCAGCGGTCTTGATGCCAACCAGGGATTCAAGCTCTTTACATTCTTTATCGATGATGACGGCTTCCAGGTATATATCTTCAACCGCTGGGGAGAAATGGTGTTTGCTTCTACCGAACGCGAGTTCGAATGGAATGGAGGCTTTAACAACAATCCATCGCAGATCATGCCTGCCGGCACCTATTCATACATAGTCCGCTACAAGAGTTCTTACCGCCCGCAAGATGGCACAAAAGAAAAACGCGGAGGAGTTTTGTTGGTGAGATAGTGTTGGAGAAGATTGAAAAATTGAAAGATTATAAAATTTAGAAATTGAAATGCCGGGGTACTCCTGGCATTTTTTTATTGGAGCACTTTCAGTTGCACAGGATTTGCAGACGTTTTGAAAATTATCAGCACTTCTAAATCTTCCAATTTTTCAATTTTCCAATCTTCCAATCACATCGCTCTCTAATCTGATTTTCTTCCAATCCTATAATTCCTCAACCAGCCATCCAAAGCACACGGACACACTTTTCGATTTGGTTGGTTATTGGAATTTGTTTGTCTACTTATGTATAAAACCAATCACTCGACACCATGCAAAAAATAACCTATGCTTTCATGGCGCTGCTATTGTTTGCGGCCTGTGCAAAGAAAGAAGAGAACAAAACTGCTGTGGTTATACCCGGCATTATTCCTAAACCAGTATTATTAACACCTGGAAACGACTATATACATTGGGACCAGTCGGTTGCGATCATTGCTAAATCTGCCGATGAAAAAAATGTAGGCGAACTACTGGCAGAATTTCTCAAGTCGAAGAATATCAACGCTACTATTGCAGAGTTTTCAGATGATAAAAATAAGATATCGTTATTTACGGTAGAAGACTCAACGCTTCACAAAGAAGGCTATAAACTCGCTGTCGATGAAAAGGGCGTAAGTATACAAGCCAACAACGGTGCCGGATTGTTTTATGGAGCACAAACATTGCTTCAACTGATCCCGGAGAACGGAAAAGAAATTCCGTTTGTAACAATCACCGACTATCCACGCTTCGCTTATCGCGGACTTCACCTTGATGTAGGTCGTCATACATTTTCTCCAGACTTCATCAAGAAATATATAGATCTGCTCGCGCATCATAAGTTCAATCGCTTCCACTGGCATCTTACGGAAGATCAGGGGTGGCGCATTGAAATCAAAAAATATCCCAGGCTGCAGGAGATCGGTGCATACCGAAAAGAAACAGCCATTGGTCATGCAGGCACGGCACAGCGCGAGGGCGCCAGTTTTGATGGCAAACGCTATGGCGGTTATTTTACGCAAGATGAAGTGAAAGACATAGTGAAGTATGCCGCGGATCGCTATGTAACGATTATACCGGAGATTGAATTGCCAGGTCATGCGCTGGCTGCACTGGCTGCTTATCCGGATTTAGGCTGTACCGGCGGCCCTTATCAAACTGCTACATCATGGGGAGTTTTTGATGATGTGTTCTGTGCTGGTAAAGAAGAAACCTTCCAGTTCCTCGAAGGTGTGCTCGATGAAGTTGTTGAGCTCTTTCCAAGTCAATATATACATATCGGTGGCGATGAGTGCCCGAAGACAAAATGGGAAAAGTGTCCGCACTGCCAGAAGCGCATGAAAACTGAAAAGCTGAAGAATGCACATGAGCTTCAGAGTTACTTTATACAGCGCATGGAAAAATACCTGAATGGAAAAAACCGTCAGATCATTGGCTGGGATGAAATCCTGGAAGGTGGTCTTGCTCCAAATGCTACAGTCATGAGCTGGCGCGGAGAAGAAGGTGGTATAGCAGCAGCCAGACAAAATCATGATGTGATCATGACGCCCGGCAAGTGGTGTTACTTCGATCACTACCAGGATACAACGAAATCAGAGCCGCTGGCGATTGGTGGTTATTTACCTGTGAAGATTGTATACTCGTATGAACCGGTTCCATCGCAGTTAACAGCAGAAGAAGCAAAGCACGTGCTGGGCGCACAAGCCAATGTATGGACAGAATATATACCCACCAGCGATCACGTAGAATACATGGTATATCCGCGTGCCTGTGCCATGGCAGAAGTAGTCTGGTCGCCAAAAGAAAGCCGCGACTATACCGACTTCCTGACTCGTATGGATACGCATTTCAAACGACTTGATGACTGGAAAGTAAATTATGCGAAACACATCCAAAAAGAAATTGATAGCCTGAACTTAGCCACGAAGAAGTGATACGCTATATCTCTATAGGTCACAAAAAAAATGAAGGCTGCGAACAATCGCGCAGCCTTCATTTTTATACGCTCACCAAACACTACTGCCTTATTCTATAATCAATATCCACGTATCACGAAAAGTATAGCGCGACATCTGTCGATATTTATTTCGAAGCTCCTGTGCTTCCGGTAATGTTGGCGCATTGGCCAAGTGCACGATGTAGTAACTTTTCTCCGGATAGAAAGCAATTTCAGCTGGATAGGCAGCCCGCCTCAGCGTGCGTGCGTAGTTCTTGGCATTTACGGAAGAACGAAACGCCCCTACAACTACATAGTGACCCGGCGGCAACGCATTTCCGGAGAGCGATTTGACAGCGTCTTTCTTCGCAGGTTCGGTGTCTTTATGAACAATAGCAGACGTTACCGGCTGCGTCTGTACCGTTGCCTGCTGCGTTGTTACCTCTTTGGCTTTGGATGGCAATTCGCTTGCGGGCGCTGAGGGCGCTTCCTCTTTAGTCTTTTCTACTTTAGCCTTGTCCTCCTTCGCCTGTGGCGCTTCATCATTATCATTCTCAACGGCTCTGGCGGCAACCTCTTTTATCTTTGTTTTAATTTTTCCATGAGGTCTTTCTTTCTTCTTTCCTAGTCGCAATATCAATTGCATCTCGTGTGTTCCATTACCCAACGCATTTACCTGGCTTGGTGCAAACTCATACGCATACCCTAGCTTCAGCTTATCCTTTACGTTAACACCAACAAAGGCGGTTGCACCGTAATCCTGTCGGTAGGAGCCGCCAAACCATGCTATATTATCGATATGAAATACACCCAATCCTTCAAATTGGCTTGGTGTATTTTCATAGGTACGATAGGTCACGATCGGCTCAAAAGCAAGTCGGCTGCTGAGCTGAATGGTGTAACTGGCAGATGTAATAGTAGTCTTTACCTGTTTCACTCCCACTTTATTAAAATCCTGCTGAGAAGCAACGTAGGTCTTGAAAAGCTGAGGTATAGCAAAGCCTAATTTAAAATTCTTCCGTTGGTAATGTATACCAAACTGGCCATCGAACGAAGAAGTTGTTCCGTTAACCGGATCGTTGGCGTACGCATCACCTCCGTTAATCGAAGTGCTTTTCACTCCTGCCGACAAGCCAAATCCAATTTTATGATCATCACGTATACTGTTTCCTAAATATACCTGGTATGCAAAAGTTACAAGACCGGTTGTTGTTTTCAGTACGCCTGCTTTATCCTGATAACCCGTAAAAGCCATTCCCATTTTATAGCTCAGCGGCACGTGCAAACTTACGGTTTCCGTAACGGGAGCCCCTTGGATGCCGGCCCATTGATTTCTATAGTTGAGGTATAATTCTGTGTATCCATTGGGAGCCACGAAGGAAGGATTGTATAAAAAGGGATTCAGAAAATAATGGCTGTATACTAAGCTCTGCTGCGCTTGTATATTTCCGTATCCCGATAAGAACAGACCGGTAAATACCAGTAGTGTTTTGAGTAGAGGTGATTTCATTTTAATCTGGCAATGGTTACACTGCCGGTTTGTTTTTGATTATCAGTATAGCGAATGATGTAAAAGTAGGCTCCATCAGGAAGTTGCTTCCCATCTACTGTTCCGTCCCAGGGTGTAGGGTAACCAATGGATGAGTATACTTTCTGCCCTTGCCGGTTGTAGATACCGATCTCGCATCCATCCAGGAGGTGAGCGTTTTCAATTACCCATTTTTCTGCGCCTACGTTTCCCCGATTGTCAGGAGAAAAAAGTTTCTCGGGCCTTACAATAACACCTATATTGTTTTGTGTCTGAAAATTGGCAGCAATAGATTTATTGCTGTTCATGGTTATCGTTACCGATGGCGATGTATCGGTTATATCTCCGCTCCACCCGGTAAAGGTATACCCTGTAGCAGGTGTAACGGTTACCATCACTGCAGTACCCTCATTATACGTTCCTCCACCGAGGATCGTACCACCACCGCCGGGTATAGCCGTAGTGCTTAGTGTATATTTAGTAGGCACTGTTATTTGTGCCTGGAAATTGCCTGTGACGGATTGGTTACTATTCATCGTTACTGTTATGGAAGTAGAGGTGCCGGATGCACCACCGCTCCAGCCTGTAAAAATATATCCTGAAGCTGGTGTAGCCGTAGGCGTCACTATAGTTCCGGATTTATAGGTTCCTGCACCGTTTATAGTTCCTCCGCCAGTAGGCGAAGTTGTAGTCGTAAGCGTATAAGCAGGCAGAAAATTGGCAACTTTCAGATCGCTATCGGTGGTAACGACTGTAGCGGTGGTCGTACCACCTCCTGAAACTCCACCGTTCTCACTGGCCCACCCCACTACAGCACATTGATCTTGTGCATATAAAAAATGAGTAAAACTCGCCATCAGGACAAATAATGCCCTGGATAACAGTACAAACCTTTGCATGATAATCTTATTTGTAGTCAGTGGAGAATTTTGAACAAGCTATCCGTGTTTACCGAAAGCTTTTTAAAAGTCAAAATTCATCGGGCGTAGTAAGTAAATATACTTTCATTCACTGCTGGTCTAATTTTTTATAGCTAGATACTAAATAAAGATTGAAGTAACCTGTACAAAAAATAAATTAAACACCTGGCTGATAATCTTCAACAACATACCTAATACATAGGTATATATATCCAAAAATAACACCCTAATAAATGTTATTTATACCACTAATTAAGTTACTCATGTTCATGGTATCTGCTATGCCCTGCAGAATATCGACCATAATAACGTTGTCAAATTCTGGAGCGGTACTTGGTCGGTCGTTTAACACAATGCCGGGGTATTGTCACCCATATCATTTTTCTGAAATAACCTCCAACCCATTACGTTTGCAATATGCTTACATTGCTCCTAAGCAACTCATGATCAACTACATGCCTGCACGATGAACGCATGTGACTTGTGGTCTAGGCAGGCTTTTTGTAACGTTGCATTCACATTTTGTAATTTTCATTTAACTCACAACTGATTATGAAGACCATCATACGATCTCTGGCGGCTGTTTCTTTTATCCTGTTCATGCTGAGCTTTCAACTGATCAAAACGCAGATATCGATCACCATTCGCAATGAGCTGGGCAACACCGAGCAAGGTGTAACTGTGCAGTTATTCGAAACAGAAGATGATTACAAGGCCGAAACAAACCCAGTAGCCGAAGGTAAAACCGATGCCAAAGGCGTTGTAAAATTCAAAGACCTGAAATCGATTTCGTACTATGTGATTGCCCGTAAGGATGATAAAGACAATACAGGTGGTGGCGAACAAACCGGGAAACTGGAAGCAAACCGCATCAACAAGGTTACAATCGTAATTCAGTAGACTTTATACTGACGCTATCAGCAGTTTGCAACGATGTAAAAACAATACGGCAGGGAACGAAGGCTCTTGCTTCCTGCCTGGTATGGATAAACCATTATACAAGCTCACCAAATGAATTTTACGCGCGCAGCACTCATGGATGCGCTCCATATATATACTTCTTCATTTGAAAAAGAGAAGTCTTTTATCTCCCGTTTTCTGGAATTATTGCAGCACGACCGTGCATTTCATCGCGATCATTTACCCGGACATATTACAGGTTCTGCCTGGATCATTGATGCTGCCCGGCAATCGGTGCTGCTTACACATCACGCCAAGCTGAACAAATGGCTGCAACCTGGTGGCCATGCCGATGGTGATGAAAATGTTTTTGCAGTTGCTTTGCGCGAAGCAGAAGAAGAAACCGGCGTGAAGCAATTTAAATTACTATCACCTGGTATATTTGATCTGGATATACACATCATTCCTGCCCGCAACGACTTTCCTGAGCATTGGCATTACGATGTTCGTTTCCTGCTCGAAGCAAACCCCGCAGAAGCGTTGGTGATCACTGAAGAATCGCACGACTTGCAATGGATACCATTAAACCAGTTGAGTAGCTATACCTCGCAGGAATCGATGCTGCGAATGCAGCAAAAGGCGTTGATATACTGATGATATACCACTAGTAAATTTGCACGTGAACATGATCATCGTGCCGAACAGCCTGGCAACCATGATAACGCACTTTGGGAGAGGTTAGTTGAAGCCGCATTTTAAGATGTGGCTCTATAAAGATTTTTTGAACACTGCTTTGTTTCGATAGTATGTTCACCAGGAAAGCCGTGCGCTGTGCATCAAATATAAACTGTGACTTCTTACCCTGCGGCACGATTTGCTCTAGTATTCCATACTGCCAGTAACCTTTATTACGGCACCGAAGCGGGTAATTCTCTTCACCGGCACGCGGCCTCTCACACACACCATAACCGATCCACGAAGGAGCATCAGATTGTGGCTTACCGGCAACGTTCATATAAAAGAAAGCGATATCCAGTTTGCGACCATCGTTATGACTTAAATGCGGCATCAATGGAAAGCCGTTGTAAAAAGGCAAACAGCCATCCAGGTAATTAACTACCGCCCCAGGATACTGCTTTCTGAAGGTCTCGGCTGACTGTAGTACCGCCTCGCGCAGCATAGGGCGCACGTAATGTCGATTTAGGATACACGTAACTATATTCAACGGTCGCACCTCACCATACATGGGTAATGGCACACGTCCGAATTTTTGAGCAAGAGGCGGAACAACCAAAATAGAAACGATACTATACAGCACAATATATACTCCGGCAAAAGCGAAGTATCGCGCCCCGGTCGATTGAACTCTTGTTTTTACAAACACCTGTATACCAATCACCAAAAGAAATACTATGCCACCTACTTGCGTAAGTATGGTGAGTATGGCAAAACCAATAATGGTAACAAGAATTTTTATTGGCAGTCGCAAAGATCCTTTATTTGCCGGCAATGAGCAGCAAACCAAAAGAAACCACCACAATCCAGTATTTATAGCCTGCTATAGCCGGAATCGCGATGAGGTGAAATTGCATCAGCAGCGTAAGCACTACGAGAATAATAGCGGTGATCTTGAGGATATTGCGGGTTTTGTTGCTCATGGATTTTTAAGTTCGAGGTTAAAAGTTTAAGGTTGATGATTCAATTTTGGGCAAAGATAATGATTCGAGGATACGTTTTAATGTGCGTGATATATATACTGGTAAATGGTATATTCAGCAGCTGCAGAATGATCAGTACCACTCTTCTATACCTTTGGCAGGCTTCCAATGAGAATCTGGTTCGAAATAATGCCAGAGTAAAGACGACACCTTGCGGATCAGCACCCAGCCTTCGTTGTTCATTGTCCAACTTTCGTCTTTCTGGTTTTTGGTTGCTACACAGAAGACATAATCACCATGTGGTGCGTTGACCAATACCACTTCCGATCGCGCCTGATTTACTGCGCCTTGCTTGGATGCTGTTTGTATATAGGGCGGTATTTGGGAAAGCGCCTCGGTATCCCAATAAATACGGATCATATTCCGGTATATACGTTCACTGGCCCGCGGGCTGATCACGTTTCCTTCGCGAATGCGCGCCACCAGCCCGGCCATTTCACGGGGTGTAGTTTGCCCCCAGCCATATTTCGTACGATTACCCTCACGCCCGGGTGTACGTGAGTTGACACGCGTATGTTGAAATCCATTTTCCTGTAACCAGGCGTTGATTGCTATACCGGTTCCCGCGAGTGACTGGCACCACAAGCTTGCAGTATTATCGCTCATGGTAATCATCAGCATGAGAACAGCCTTGAGCGAAATCTTCTCTCCGTTCCGGAAAGATCCCAACAAATCTTCACCCGGATATAGCAATGAATCCTTATACGTCAACAGGGTGTCATACGATAGCTCACCTTTCTCGATCTTGTTGAAGATACCGATGATGATTGGCACTTTTATCATGGATGCTGTTGGAAATATACTGTCCGCCAGGATCGCGGCTGTCTTTCCGGTCTTCAGGTTGCGAACGTAGATGCCAGCATCTCCCCGAAAGTCTTTTACGAGTGCCTCCAGTTTGCGCTGAAGTACTTTATCTTCTTTTTGGGCAGTGGCTGTGATGCAGACGAGCACCGGTAACAGCACAAACAGACATCGCTTCATAAAATATTATACTATACAACTTACTCTGTTTACACTACGGTAGCAAATAAATTTTAGCTTTGCGGCCATGGC
The DNA here is from genome assembly GCF_036786105.1 of Ohtaekwangia sp. Lineage (NCBI taxonomy): Bacteria > Pseudomonadati > Bacteroidota > Cytophagia > Cytophagales > Fulvivirgaceae > Ohtaekwangia > Ohtaekwangia sp. The sequence continues at coordinate 19,056 of NZ_DAIQRQ010000011.1, read as the reverse complement.
TGAAATCGGAACGGACATTCAATATGCCAAGACTTTGCTGGAGCAAGGTGAAGTAGTAGCGATCCCTACAGAAACAGTGTATGGACTGGCTGGCAATGCTCTGAATGTTTCTTCTGTTACCAAAATCTTCGAAGTTAAAAACAGGCCTCACTTCGATCCGCTTATCGTACACGTGTCCGATATCGAAACAGCGCAGACCTACGTAACCAATATACCGGAGCCTGCACGCCGATTGGCTGAACAATTCTGGCCGGGGCCACTCACACTGTTGCTACCCAGGAAGAGAATTATACCCGATCTGGTAACATCCGGAATGAATACCGTGGGCATTCGATGCCCCAATCATCCGCTTACACGCCAGTTGCTACACGAGCTTCCATTTCCGCTGGCTGCCCCCAGCGCCAACCCGTTTGGGTATGTAAGCCCAACAACACCGCAGCATGTAAATGAACAACTCGGAAACAAGATCGCCTATATATTAGATGGCGGCCCATGCAGCGTAGGCATTGAGTCAACTATTGTAGGATTTGATGATGACGTCACTGTAATTTATCGCATGGGAGGATTAAGCCTGGAGCAAATTGAAGCTGTGGCAGGCACTGTCCTGGTACAGGCGCATTCATCCTCCAATCCAAAGGCTCCCGGGCAATTGAAGAGTCACTATGCTCCGGCGAAGAAAGTGATTATCGGTGCCATCGAAGATTTACTACAGCAATACCCGGCTCATACATCCGGGCTATTAACCTTCCAGGCAGACTTCAATTCGCCTTTTCAATTTATACTCTCCCCTTCCGGCAACCTCGAAGAAGCCGCACAAAATCTGTTCACCGCTTTGCGGGCATTCGACAAAATGCCAATTGACTATATATTGGTAGAATTACTCCCCGAAGCAGGATTGGGCCGCGCTATCAACGATCGCCTGCGGAGAGCTGCGGCAATAGAATAGCCGCTGGCTGACAGCCGCCAGACGTTGATTCTGAGTTTATGATTTCTGCTAACAGCTATACTTCTATAGCAGTTTGCCTTTGAGTTATGAACAAAATACATTTATTTCCTACAGAAATCACAGAATTACACAGATAACCTGTAACGATTAACGTGTACTAATAACGCCCAACAACACCGCAGCCCTCACAACCCGCAACTCAAAGCTCACTACCATCTCAATCATTTGCCCGACTCCCTGTTTTTTAGTTGCTTTATAGTAATACATGAAGTTAAAATCATAATGGAGAAACCTAAAAAAGTACTTATTCTCACCGGTGGCGGTGATTGTCCGGGATTGAATGCGGTAATTCGAGGTGTGGCGAAACGCGCACGCAAAGAGAAAAACTGGGAAGTATATGGAAGCATTGAAGCTTTCAATGGTGTGTTGAACGATCCGCAGGAAATCGTGAAGATCACGAGTAAATTTACAGCCGGTATACATGTGCGCGGGGGCACGGTGCTGAAGACTACAAACAAAGCAAACCCGATCAACTTTCCAATAACACAACCGGATGGCAGTACCAAATTTATAGATCGCTCTGATGAGCTCGTGCGCAAACTAAAAGCGTTGAAGTTCGATGCCGTAATCAATATCGGAGGCGATGGATCACAACGTATATCAAAAGTATTATTCGATAAAGGTATACCGGTCATTGGTGTTCCCAAGACTATCGATAATGATCTTTCTGCTACCGATGTTACATTCGGATTTCAAACGGCCGTACAAATTGGTACCGATAGTTTTGATAAACTGGTAACCACCGCAGAAAGTCATCACCGCACAATGATTATGGAAGTGATGGGACGTGATGCCGGATGGATTGCATTGCATACAGCTATAGCCGGCGGAGCCGAGATATGTCTCATTCCAGAAATACCGTATGATGTACACAAACTTGTGAAACGCATTAACCTCCGCTATAAAAAAGGCAGAGGCTTTGTAAATATAGTGGTGGCAGAAGGTGCCCGCCCGAAGGAAGGAACCATTACATCTACCGCAGGCGAAAAAGGATCGGAGCACGTGCGCCTCGGAGGCGTGGCGTACCAGTTATCGAAGCAATTGAAAGATGCAGGCTGCAAGGCCGAGATTCGCGAAACCGTGCTGGGACATGTGCAACGCGGTGGTACTCCCGTAGCCTACGATCGCATACTGGCATCGTTGTTTGGCGTAAAGGCTTTTGAACTGGCGCTCGCAAAAGACTTCGGCAAAATGGTAGCATTCAAGAACAATGAAATCACTGCCGTATCGCTCGAAGAGGCTACGCAAGACTATCATGGTGTAAGCAAAGATTCTTACATGGTGCAGGCTGCAAAAGGTTTGGGCATCAGCTTTGGAGATTGAAATACAAAAATGGATTTCAGCAATCGTTTGTTTTGAAAAATATCTCAAATACCAAATAGAATCCGGCTTTTTTGGTCTACAGGACTACCGCAAAAACTCAAAAATCTTAGCTTTGCTGTCCGTAAATTTTACAACAAACTACACCGACCATGAAGACTATCAACGACATCAATTTTAACGGCAAGCGTGCGCTCATCCGCGTTGATTTCAATGTACCGCTCGACAAGAGCTTTAATGTTACTGACGACAACCGTATCAGCGCCACCATTCCTACACTGAACAAAATTCTGAAAGATGAAGGAAGCTGTATCCTGATGTCACACCTGGGACGCCCAAAGGATGGTCCTGAAGATAAATACTCACTCCGGCATACCATCAAGAAGACTGAAGAATTACTGGGCCGTCCGGTAAAATTTGCTGGCGATTGCATCGGCGAAGAAGCATTCAAACAATCAGCTGCACTGAAACCCGGTGAGGTATTGCTGCTGGAAAATCTCCGCTTCTACAAGGAAGAAGAGAAAGGCGATGTAGCTTTCGCTGAGAAACTTTCAAAGCATGGCGATATATATGTGAACGATGCTTTTGGAACAGCGCACCGTGCCCACGCTTCCACTACCATTGTGGCGCAGTTCTTCAAAGATAAGTGTGCCGGTTATGTAATGGCTGCCGAGCTTGACAACGCACAGAAGGTAATCAACCAAGCGGCAAAGCCTTTCACAGCAATTATGGGCGGTGCCAAGATTTCTGACAAGATATTGATCATTGAAAACCTGCTCGATAAAGTTGACAACCTCATCATCGGTGGTGGTATGGCCTATACTTTCTTCAAGGCATTGGGGGGTAACATTGGTAACTCACTGGTAGAAGCCGATAAACTTGATCTTGCAAAAGAACTTATTCAGAAAGCAAAGACCAAAGGCGTTGAACTTCTCCTGCCTATTGATTCTGTTATAGCGGATAAATTTGCCGCTGATGCGAACACCGATATAGCGAATAACAATTCAATTAAAGATGGCTGGATGGGGCTTGATATCGGCCCACAGGCAATTCAGGTATTTTCAAAAGCTATTGAAGGCTCCAAGACCATTCTATGGAATGGCCCGATGGGGGTATTTGAAATGGAGAAGTTCGCTGCCGGTACAAAAGCTGTTGCTGAAGCGGTGGTGAAGGCTACCAAGAACGGTGGTTTCTCACTGATCGGTGGTGGTGATTCTGCTGCTGCCGTAAATCAATTCGGATTCAATGACGATGTAAGCTATGTATCTACCGGTGGTGGTGCATTGCTTGAATATTTCGAAGGCAAGGTATTGCCAGGCGTAAAAGCACTCGAATAATATCTTTATCAACTGGAAAAAAGAAGAGCCTGTGTCGCGTATACAGGCTCTTTTCAATTATAGCGTTCGCTGCGCCTAGGGTATATATATTTTTCGGGAGATCGTTTTATTCTCGGTGTTCGCCACATGAACAACATATATACCAGGCGATAAACCGGCCGTAGAATATATGGCTGTCCCCGATTCAAGGGTACCCGGAAGTCTTATATTTTTTCCGGTGCTGCTAAAGATCATAACTGAATTTATATCTGAAACATCATCTATAATCAATTGCTTTTTCTCAGGATTAGTATAGATATTCACTGATCCTGATTTATTTATATAGGCTACCGTTACATGGGAAGTCGTCTCCTGCCCGTCATAGTCCGTCTGTCTTAATCTGTAATAGGTACGGCTATAGGGATTCTGATCGACTATAGAATAGGTATGTTCTTTCTCTGTTGTGCCCGCTCCGCCCACCGTTTTGAATGCGTGCCATGCGCTGCCATCCTCCGAACGCTCTATGGTAAAGTAATCATTGTTGGTCTCCGTAGAAGTAGCCCAGTCCAGATTCACAACTGCACCATCCGGTGTTGCCTTGAAATATAGCAGTCGCACCGGAAGAATGCTGCACAATGTACTGGCAACCGATTCTGACGATACGGTATAAAATGAAGAGGGTGTATTTTGATTATTGTATGATGTAGTAATCCACCCGGCAGAACGTGCAGTGGTCGATATTCTGAACTCGTCAAACTTTGCATCGATATAGTGATCGGCTGTTGTATACTGCGACCGTCCCAGGTAGTTTGCAGTAGAAGACTCCATGTTTGAAGGTTTAAGCGTAACACCGGTTGTACTGCCCAGTAACGATCCGTTGCGATACACCGCCATTGTTCCGGTAGAATTATCGATCGTAACGGCCCAATGTATCCAGCTTCCGGTATTGGTTGTATTGGCCACAATTACTCCCTGTTCAGCGGCGCTTCCTCCGGTTGTTATCCTGGCACGTGTTTCTGCCGGGCTGCCTGTACCCGAAGATGGGGTCAAAAAGAAATTGATATTGGTGCCCTGGCCAAAGTCTAAGATACGTTCCCAGTTCGAATCACTGCGGTCAAGCAGCACCCAGCCTTCAAAAGTAAAGTTAGTTACACTCGCCAAAAAGCCGTTCGGCACGCGAAGGTACTGTCCTGCTCCCGAACTTAACACGTTCGTGCTGTTGTTGAGATCACGCCCTGCGGCAATTTTTGCAGATGCAAAATTCGATGTCGAGTTATCGGTAAGCGTATTACCATTCGCTGTAAAGTCAGACAATGAGTTATTAAAATGCCACACGCTTTTGTAGGCAGAATTCCAGGTAGTCATAACGGATGGATCGGTTGATGCGCTGCTTTTGCCATAGTACATGTGGATAATGGTATTGACGCTTACACTTAAAGTAGGGATTCGCACCCAGGCTACCAATGTTCCCGATGACGCAGTATAGGATTCAATCTGATGATCGAGTTTTGTAAGACAGTCGCTCGTATAAAAAACAATATCATAGCCGTTAGCGTCTGTAACATGCCCTCCATTGGCGGTAGTGCGGAGATCGTTATCTACCAGAGAGATCAGCACAGGAAAATTGGTGTGATTGGAAGTACCACTAACCTGCGACACCTGAATCGTTATTGTTTTGCCATAGCTGTAGCCTACAGGCTGTGCCTGTATCACGCCATTGGCGGCAACCAACAGCAAAAAAAAGTACATGTGTCTCATTGAAAGGGCTCTAACAATTTAAAAGTACAAACATTTAAATTTTACTTGGTTAAACATTCGCAAATAAATCGCCAAAAACGCCTTTCAAGGGGTTTTATAGTAGAAAATGCTCAATATGAGCCAAAAACGCACTTATGTCTGATATACCCTTGTGTTTACATGTAGGTATTACCCCAGTAAAGTCTCATATCCAGAAAATCGACTCCTGCTATGGGATAAGGCGCACGAAATGCAAATCGATATATACCTATATATGCTGTAACAAAACATTCAATTTTATACCACTATAGGATTTTCATAGGAAGCAGTTTATAAGCTTGCTTTGCTGGGTGTTCAAACCGATCGGGAGAATTCATTCCCCGGTCTATTTGGCAAATGTCACTGTCACCATCGAAAGCAATTATTTTGATGATGTAGGATTAAAGGAGGTGCTATTCTAAAAACAAGCTTAACTATATTTACCTGGCTCACTGCACGAACATTGGAATTCTGCGAAGGAATATGTTTGAAATAAATAGTCAGCACAGGTAATACGGTTATACTCTATTTTCATGGCCGGAATGAAAACACATATCACCAGACGAAAATTTATAATTCGTGGATGCCAGGTGCTTGCCGGTGTAGCTCTACTCGATGCTTTTTGGTTAGAGAATTATTTTTCGAAGCGAATGAATTTACCCTCGGGAACGGCAACGCTAGGATTAAAGTTATTCAGATCTCCGATTTGCACCTCCATTCAATAGGAAGTATTCACAGGAAGATTGCCAGTCGTGTAAATCAAGCAAAGCCTCACCTTATTCTTTTCACAGGAGATTCAGTTGATAAAGCCGAGTATACCGGTCTTCTTCGCGACTTTCTTCAATTGCTCGATCCTGCCGTGCAGAAAGTTGCCATACTAGGAAATTGGGAGTACTGGGGAAAGATCGACATCCGGAAGCTACGTCTTGTTTATTCAGACTTTAACTGCGATCTCCTGATCAATCAATCAAAACTATATACTATTCAGGATAAAAAAATATCTGTTACCGGTATAGATGATTTCATCGGCGGTAATGCCGATTATATAACAGCGAGAAATTCTACCATACCAGCGATTACCATATCATACTAACACACTGCCCGCAACACCGTGATATATTAGTAAATCAACAAGCAGATGAGCGTATCGATCTTATACTTTCAGGACATACACATGGCGGCCAGCTAAATATAGCAGGCTTCGCTCCTTTCAAGCCACCGGGCAGCGGAAAATACCTGCATGGATGGTCTAACGATGCGAAACCTCCTCTATATGTGTCAAAGGGTATTGGCACCAGTATACTCCCCATTCGATTCGGCGCAAGATCTGAAATCAGCATATTCAACATTCATATCTAAAGACAGTCATTAAGAATAATCCGTTTTTCGAAAGCAAGTGCAAATACCTGACTTCATTGCATGGCAGAATCATGTGCAGTCGGGTACCCCTGCCCGACTGCAAGATCACACTCATAAATACCTACGCCTCCTTCTGCCCCAGCGAGAACCAGTTGCCTGAGTCATCTTTGAAGAGTGCTTCTATACCGTAGAATTCTTTCCTGGGTGGCTTGGAAAACTCCACACCTTTTGCTTTCAGTTCTTCGTAGGTTGCATATATATCGCGGCATTCAAAAACACCAAAGCCGAATGTACCTTTCTGCACCAGACTCCGCATCTGCTCGGCTGCTTCTTTGGAGAACATCATACCCTCTTTCACGGGCATTAAGGTTATTTCCAGTTCTGGCTGATCGGGAGGAGTAACGGTAAGCCAGCGTGCATCGGGACCCATGGGAGCATCGGTGGCTACTTTAAATCCAAGTTTGTTTACATAGAAATCATAAGCACTGTTTTGGTCCAGTACGTAGACGCATACGTGCGACATTCTGCTGATCATATTTGTTTGTTTTTGGTAGAACTATGTCCAAAGGTCGTATCTCTTACGCAGGATCATTTCTTGAAAATTGCTTTTTTGCCCAGCCGTTTTTTCCGGCAAAGCATCCCGGTACAAATCCAAGGGGTTCTTTTGCAACACGATCCTGCAGCGCACGTTGCCGGCTGCTATACGCGGAAGGGGCTATACCCGCGATGCGTTTGAATAATCCGCTAAAGGAGCTGATGCTCTCAAAGCCAACCTGGTAACATACATCCGATACAGATATACCGGATCGCAACAACTGCATTGCTTTTTCTATGCGAACCGTAGTAACATATTGATAGGGTGTTTTGCCGTATATTTTTCTGAACAGACGAATGAAGTGAAATTTAGAGAAGTGAGCCTCATTGGTAATATTATCAAGGTCGATTGCCTCGGCATAATGCGAATCAATAAAGAGTTTGGCGTTCACTACGCGTCTGTATAAATAAACCTGTAGATATTCCTCGTCTTTCATGTACATTTCTCTGCCCCGTTAAAAATACAAAAGCCCTGACGATAGTCAAGGCTTGCGAAACCGGTGTACGTACCAGAAGATTTTAAAGCGTCTTGCCAAACCATCAGATGGTGAGCATCAGCAAACCATAAGTAAGTAGTGCAGAGACTACTATTTTCATTACTGTTACAATTGCTTTCATATAGTGGTTGTTTTCTGTTAAAGTGAATCCAGAAATTTAATCAGGTCTACCAGTGCCTGTCTGCTTTTTATGATCCGCTCGTGCGCGGAAACATCTATAACATCACGCGATTGCACGAATGCTTTTTCAGCTTGCTTCTTTTTTGTCACACTTCTCTTCTTCAGGAATAGCATAGGCTTGCAGAGGTTTATGTAATAATTATTTTCCGGGCTCGTTAACCTTTTATGCCGGAATTGTATCTAAGCACGTGGCATAAGAATTTAACTTTAAAGTCTCTTATTAAAGTATCTGCAATGAGAAAACAATTCAATCGAAGGTGCATTTGGATAGGATCAGTCTTTACAATCATTATTTCACTGCTTCTATACTTTACGGATGATAACCCGGCACGCAATCAGGCACAGGCAACAGCTCACAAATTATACCAGAAAAGCTTATATATACCTCCCAAGAAATAATGCCCTTCTAAACAGAGCATTACCATACCTAATAATCTGATTTATAGGTATACATGCCCCCACCATTACATTACGCCATCGCTTTTGTTACCATAATTTTCGGAGCTGCATCCGCTACTACGCGTTTATGCATAGTCCGCAAGTGTGAAGTATTTCTAACAGTTTGATGACTTTTTACCCGTTTTGGTGTAGTGTCTTCCATCGGAAAGAACAAGCGAGCGAGCAGATACGTAGCCGTCATAAAGAATACATAGGCTAGTATAAAGGTTATGATAATTGTTAAAACATTCATAGACAGTAAATTTTAAAGTCCGTAAATGAAAATAGAATGCCAGATATCAGAGGGCGTTCCGTAATAAATTTTGAAGGCCGCTGTTGAATTAATCCCCACATTTGCGGATTGCATTCCCCAATTCAGAACAAACTGCTTACCCGTTCTGTAGCAACCAACTTTTTAATGTTATCAGCCTTTCCGGTTTAGCAGTGGCATTTGTTTTTATCCTGTAGTTTTCAAACATCTATAGTATGGGAGATTTACTGTATATCATCGCTGTAATCCTGATCATTGGATGGCTGCTGGGAGCATTTGTATTCAGTGCAGGAAGCATCATTCACTTGCTACTGGTAATTGCCATTATAGCTATACTGCTTCGGCTTATTCGAGGCAGAAGTGTTTAGCGGTTATTCTGGATTCATTTCTATGGGCAAGGCCTCACCAGCACGTGAGGCCTTTTTTTACGCGGTTACGTCAACCGGTTTTTACTCCCTTAAGCAAGAATAATTCGTTATATTTGTTAAGAGTATATGAAGGCTCATTCATACATTATTTATTTACTTAACATTTTGTATCATGAACATTTTTGTTGCAAAATTAAACTTCAAGACTCGTAAAGAAGACCTGGAAGCTGCGTTTGCAAAATTTGGTCAGGTTACATCTGTCAAAATCGTTCGCGATAAAGAGACGGGCCGCTCCAAAGGCTATGGCTTTATCGAAATGACAAATGATAACGAGGCCAACCATGCAATTGCTGCGTTGAATGAGAAAGAACTAGATGGGAAAGTAATTGTTGTGAAGCCGGCTAATCCCAAACCTGCCGCTTCGGGTAATTACTGATTACAGTATTGAACCTTTTCGGGTTGTAAGTCCTCTGAAAAATTCAGAGGACTTTTTTTATAGTGAATATATACTCGCGGAAGATTAATATTTTTATACTATATATTTTATTAACCCGGCATCTCGCGTGAACAACCAGCTTTTCTCTGCCCGTGTAATCGGCTTCTTCCTGGGCCCATTGCTATTTCTCCTGGCACTGCTTTGTATACCTGTTGATTTTATTTCAGCCGGTGCCTATAAAGTATTGGCCGTAGGCGCATGGATGATTACGTGGTGGATAACAGAGGCCGTGGCTATACCTATAGCAGCATTGTTACCCCTGGTAGTATTTCCCCTCCTCGGTGTTATGAAACCAGCCGAAGCTGCATCACCCTATGCCAACCCTATCATATTTCTGTTCATGGGTGGCTTTATGATTGCACTTGGCCTGGAAAAGCACCGGCTTCACGAACGCATTGCATTAAACCTTATTCGCATTACCGGCACCTCCGGCAACGGAATTATACTCGGCTTTATGCTGGCCACCGCTTTCATCAGTATGTGGATCAGTAATACGGCTACCGCCATGATGATGCTTCCTATAGCGCTGTCGGTTATTAACCTTGTAAAAAGAGATAAAGAACAGCAGCCACATGCATTACCCAAAGCGGAACGGAACTTTGCGCTGGGGTTAATGCTCGCGGTAGGATACGCCTCCACGCTCGGTGGGCTGGCCACGGTTATTGGCACACCACCCAACGTAGTGTTTAAAGGCTTACTGGAAGACTTCTATCACCAGAAGATCGATTTCGGCCAGTGGATGTTGGTGGGAGTACCTGTAGCTGCCATACTCCTGCTCATGACATACTGGATGGTGACGCGTATACTCTTTCCGAACCGGATCGATAAAATTGAAGGCTCCGATGCATTGATCACCGAAAAACTGAAAGAGCTCGGCAGCGTCAGGCAGGAAGAAAAGTATGTGATGATCATTTTCTCAATCACATCTTTCCTTTGGATATTCCAGGAAGCCATCAACACCTACATGATTGGCAAAAGTGTTTTGACCGATACCAACGTTGCTATGTTTGGTGGCATGCTCATGTTTCTCGTTCCTGTAAACCTGAAGGAAAAGAAGTTCCTCCTCGAATGGAAAGACAGTCAGCAGATACAATGGGGCATCCTGATCCTGTTTGGTGGTGGCCTGTGCCTCGCAGAAGGCCTCGAACAGGCGGGCATCATTCAAGTGGTGGGCAACTATATAGCAGCACAAAGTACATTCAACGGCTGGCTTATATTCATGCTCATTACAGTCACCGTAGTGCTATCGGAGTTTATGAGCAATGTTGCGCTGGTACAGATTTTTGTTCCGGTAATCTTTGGCATCGCCAACGGTTTGAAAGTAAATCCGATATTATTGGGCCTTCCCGTTACACTGGCCGCCAGCATCGGGTTTATGTTCCCGGTAGCAACGCCTCCCAACGCCATTGTCTTTTCCAGCGGCTATATCCGCATGAAAGATATGGTGCGGGCCGGATTTCTGCTGGATGCAGCCTCTATCCTGATCATCCACATCGCCGCCATAACACTCATGATGTGGATATTCGGATAACCTGTTAAAGACCAGAAAAACAGCTTGACTGAAAAGAATATAGGTATACCCATACTCGTTCTTTCAATCATTATCTTTAAAGTGTAATAGAAACATGCAGGCCATACGTCTGGTTTGCAGAACGTGCAGAACAGGATGCAATATTATCAGGATAACCAGGACCCGACCTCAATGAAGCAAAAGGTGCTTGCAGGATTTCTGCTGGCATTCGTTGCCATTATACTGGCGTTAGGCATTACACACTTTTCGTTTCGGGAAATGCTCAACACGGTGGATGAGCTCTCCGAGCCGAACGAAAAGCTCTCTTTGCTGAACAGTGTATTTGAAGAAATCACTACACTGGATCAGCTTCAGCGTGCAGAAGCCATCGAAAATCCGCGCAAGCCCTATAAAACATTTTTGAATCAGTCGAAGACCGTTTCCAATATGATCGACTCGCTGATGTTGTTGCCGTGGGACACGGCCCAACTTGCACGACTCGCTTCGATGAAAGATATACTGCATCAGCGTAACAAACTTTTCTTCTCCTACCTCAAACTTAAATCACGTTACGCAGAAAAGAAGCAATTCACCAGTCGGCTGGATACGCTTTCTACGATCATTGAACAAAGTCAGATCGATACCAGTGTAGTAACCACGCAGAAAAAAACCATCACTACTTTTACCGATTCCATCGTGCAACAAAAAGAGAAAGAACGATCGGGACTCGGCAAGTTATTCGGCAAAAAGAAAACTACTCCCATTCCGGAAACACATATCAAAGTTCAGGAAGAACTCAGCGTAAAGGTTGACACACTCGCCTTTGCCAGGCAAAATAAGGCGCTGGAAGAAGTGGAGCGCATTATGCAGGAGCTTGAGGCTAACCAGGCAACACAAAACAAGAGACTGCAACATCGTGAGCTGGAGTTGATCCATGCAAACAGTCTTTTCATTAATCGTCTCCTCAACACACTGCATGAAGTGGAGAATGAAGAGTTACAAAAAATGCGCAGCAACAACAATCGCGCGGGGCTGCTCTTCAACCAAAGTATATCGCGCATCAGCATACTGGTAATCGCCTTCTTTCTCATTGCCGCCATACTGGTATATTTTATCTGGATGGACATCAGCAAGAGTAATTATTACAAGGAACAACTTGAGCAGGCGCGCGATGAAGCTGAAGAACTCAGCAAGATCAAAGAGCGTTTCCTGGCAAACATGAGCCACGAGATACGCACACCGTTACAGTCTATCATCGGTTTTGCAGAACAGCTTCGCACCCATGCCGGTAATTCACACGAAGCTGCCGAAGCAATACACAGTTCGTCTGAACACTTACTGCACATTGTAAATGAAGTATTGGACTATAGCCGTATCTCTTCAGGCAACTTTTCTATTGCCAAAGAACCATTTACTATACTACGCCTGGTGCAGGAAGTAGAAAATGCCATGCGGGTGCAGGCCGACAAAAAGAATCTCACCTTCCTGTTGGATCTGGAGCAGGCCGCAGAATATACGGTGATGGGCGATCCATTCAGACTGCGGCAGATACTTTATAACCTGTTAGGCAACGCCATCAAATTTACTTACAAAGGATTTGTAAGGCTTACCGTGAAAACCATTGAACATGACAATGCCGTTACCTGCACATTTGAAGTTACCGATTCAGGTGTTGGTATACGTAAAGAAGATCTGAAGCGTATCTTCAATCAATTTGAACAGGCCGGCTCATCCATCATGCAGCAGCAAAGCGGTGGCTCTGGTCTGGGGCTCACCATTGTGCGCTCGCTGGTAGAAGCCCAGCACGGAAACCTGGAAGTATATAGCGAACCGGATAAAGGCTCTACATTTACGGTGAAGCTTACTTTCGAGCGCGCTGCCGATATTCAACCTGCTGCTCCCCGCTCAACCGAGCCGATATCAGAAGAGCCATTCACCGGTAAAGTTATACTGGTGGATGATGACTCGATGATTCTGCGCCTCGGTGCGCTTATTCTCGACAAGCATGGCATTGCCAGCCATATATACCAGGAAGCAGAGAAACTACTCGGGCAGGCACCGGATCCTCATGTAACGCATATACTGATTGATATCCGGATGCCGAACATCAACGGCATTGATCTTTGCAAGGCACTCCGGAAAAAGTATAATCGCTCCACCACGTTCATTGCGCTTACGGCTCACGTGTTTCAGCAAGATCAGCAGAAGTTACTGGATGAAGGATTCGATAAGGTATTATCCAAGCCCTTTCATGAATACGAGCTGCTCGCCATGCTGGGTATATCGGCTGCAGCCTCCACGGCTTCGCTGGCAGAAGAATCGGTACTCGACTTCTCTGCTGTACGAAAGATGACCCTGGATGATGAAGAGCTTTTTCAATCGGTGCTCAGCCAGTTTGTAGAAGAAACCGCATCAGACCTGCAATTGCTTGAAGAATATCTGCAACATCCACATGCCACCCTGCTGCGCGAGGTAGTGCATAAACTTGCAGGACGTATCGGGCAGATGGGAGCTGAAAACCTGAGCAAAAAACTACGTGATATAGAACACGCCCTCATCAATGGAGAACCCGTTGACAACCTCACTGAACGAATACTGCGTCTAAAGGATGAAGTCGAAAAATTACTGAGAACAGCCCGCGTAGCGGTTGAATAGAAATTATAAATACTATCTTATTCTACTCTATTCCGTACTTCTCCATTTTGAGGTATAGCGTCTTGCGGTCGATATTTAGTATACGCGCTGCTTTGGACTTGTTATAGCGCGCTTCTTTCAACGTGCGCACAATCATTTCACGCTCCTGAACTTCCTGCAATGCCTTCAGATCATAGATCGGAACTTTCGGCTGACCTTTGCTTTGCATTTCCTTAACAGCGGCAAGCATTTCCGCAGGTATAGCATCTACTTGTACCCGGTCGCCTGTTGTGAGTAATACGGCACGTTTCACTACATTCTTCAGCTCGCGCAAGTTACCGGGCCAGTCGTATGAAGTAAATATAGACATTACCTCATCATCGAAACCGGTAACATTTTTACCGAGTTCTTTATTGGCACCGGTACGGAAGAAAACAAGAAATTCTTCCAGGTCGCTGCCCCGTTCGCGCAACGATGGCACACGCATCTTAAATTCATTCAGTCGGTGATACAGATCTTCGCGAAACTGCCCCTTGCGCACACTCTCTGCCAGATCATCATTCGTTGCCGTGATGATGCGCACATTTACTTTGATCTCTTTATTACTTCCTACCGGTGATACGATACGTTCCTGTATGGCGCGCAGTAATTTTACCTGTACCTCGTATGAAAGATTACCTACTTCATCGAGGAAGAGTGTGCCGCCATTGGCCATCTCGAACTGACCGGTTTTATCTTGCACAGCACCCGTAAAAGCTCCCTTTACATGCCCGAACAGTTCACTTGCTGCCAGGTCTTTTGAAAGTGCCCCGCAATCTACTGCCACAAAGTTCTGGCCTGCACGCTTGCTTTGCTGGTGAATGGAGCGCGCAACATTCTCCTTACCGGTGCCACTCTCACCTTCAATGATAACCGACATATCGGTAGGTGCCACAAGCCTGATATACTCATGCAACTGCTGTGAGGGTACACTATTACCGACTACAAATGAATTGTTCGCAACAGGTGCTGTAGAAACTTCGACATGACGCTTTTCTTTCTTCAGCGCCTGCGACACGATCATCAACAGCTCATCCGGGTTTACGGGCTTGGTGATGTATTCAAATGCACCAGCCTTGATTGCTTTTACTGCAGTGCGTATATCTGAAAAGCTGGTCATCATAATGACCGGGGTATCCGGCGATGCGCTTTTGATATCAACCAGTATATCCATACCCGTTGCATCGGGCAACCGGTAGTCTAGCAGCACCAGGTCGAAGGTGCCGGAAGTAAAGGTCTTCAGTCCATCCTTGCCCTTATGACTGAGCTCAACCGTAAATTTATGCTTCTTCAGGAATCCTTCCAGTATCCTGGAAAAAGTCAAATCGTCTTCAATTACTAAAATGCTGGCCATAGAAGGCGAAAAATAAAAAAGAAAGCCGGAATAATTTCCGGCCTTCTTCTAAATTAACAATAGGGATTGTTTGGAGGGCAATTAGTCTACCTTCTTACCGTCTTTGTCAAACTTCACTGTTTTGGTTTCAGCGCCATTTTTCAGTTCAACTTCGTAAGTGTTCTTTGCCTTGTTATGGTAAGCTGCATTGATCAACCATCCGCGATAGTCTTCGCCTTCCAATGCTTTTTTAATGGTTTGAGGAAGTTCTTCAGCCTTAATCTTTGTTTTCTCATCCTGCATCTGAGTAGATTGAGTTGCTGCCGGAGCGGGATCGCTTGACACTTGAGCATTAGCAAAACCAACACCTGCTACCAAAGCGAAAAGGACGAACATTACTTTTTTCATGGTTTTAAAAAATTAAAAGTTAAACATTGATTTCTGCATCCTGTAAGTTATAAAGCTGTGCCAGCCACGGCAGAGTGTTTAATAATTTACTGCTCACCAATAACTTACAAATTATATACGTCCGCTGCGAAGCACAGAACATGTTGAATAGTTCTACAACCTGTTGGAAAACGGGAACGATTGGAATAGCCTGCCGGCCAACACTTCGTTATCAGTTACAAGTTAACCGATAACAGCTGTAACAATTAACCGGCAACGAATAACGTATTAACTCAATATCATCCGCATCAAAGTATATATTTACTCAGTTCACAAAAAAGAAAGGACGGCTGCAGCCGTCCTAAGGTGCTTTTGCAGTAACACTGCTCAAAGCTTCACCTCTAAGAAGATAGGATTTACAGGTTAATTGTTATTCGGAAAGACCGTTACAGGGTAACCGTTAATATACTATTCCTGATAACGGTTAACCTGTAACCGATAACAGCTATCAGCTAAAGATTATTTCTTTCTTTCGCATTTTTATTCTCTTCAATCACATAGGCAATGCCGAGTCCTATACCGCCGAAGATGAATAACATCGAGAAGTAGGCTACTTCTTCTTCCATGTTAAAGTTGCGTTCCAGAATATGGCCCATAAGCAGGCCGAGACCGGCACCGATGAGTAATAATGCCGCACGCAATGGGAATGAAGTGTTACGCGGTTTACGGATGTTGAGAAACTCGGGACTGACACCTTTTTCGATCATCGCCATTCGTTCGATGTTCTCATACCTGCGCAGGTAAACAATCATAATGAATGCGCCTACAATCGATATGATCGGTATCATAATAGCAAAGAATTCAATATTCATAATCTTTATGTTTAGTATTTGGCCGTTTTGACGCAGGGACTTATCGTCACGTTACAATCCAATTATCATTTTTGTCTGAAAGATTTTTATTTCAGAAATTCATAAAGCACTTGTAACCGGAATGGCGAACACCGCGTCAAACGGCAAGATGATGATTGATCCGGATCTTCCCCTTATCGACAGTATTCTGGCGGGCGAGCAACAGGCGTATGCTGAGTTGATTGACCGGCATAAGCGTTATGCTTATACCATTGCCCTGAAGATACTGCAGCATAAACCGGAAGCCGAAGAAGCAGCACAGGATGCATTCATTAAAGCATTTCATAGCCTGAAGAATTTTAACCGGCAGGCAAAATTCTCAACCTGGCTTTACCGCATTGTATTCAACACTTCCATCAGCTATAAGCGAAAGAACAACCGCGTTTTTCAAAGCATCGAAAATACAGTAGTAGAATATAATCAGGAGGGCGAAGGGTTGCTGGAAAAAATGGATAAACGTAAATACCTTTCTCTGGCGTTAGAGAAGCTAAACGAAGCTGACCGCACGGCACTCTCGTTATTTTACCTGGACGAATTTTCGCTTGACGAGATTGCCGTTATTACCAATATACCTGCCAACACATTAAAGGTACGGATACACCGTGCACGCCTGCGGTTGGCCGATGAACTAAAAGTATTATTGAGCCACGAAGCATTAACTTTGTAGTGCCATGAAAAAAATATCAACAGAACTGGAAGAAAAATTACTGGATTACCTGGATGGCAATCTGAGTGATGCCGAAGTGCGCAAGCTGGAAGAAGCACTTCAGCAAAGTGATATACTCCAGGCACGGTTTGAAGAATTACGTAAGCTCGATCAAACACTTGTTGCCTTTTCAATAGAACAACCTTCCCGGAATTTTACAGATCGTGTGATGCTGCACTTACACCAGCGCCCCGCCTCATCATCATGGTCTATACGAAATGCTATATTTCTGCTGGCGGGCATCCTGGTAGCCGTGGGTGCCGCGGCATGGCTGGCATCAGCCGGTATATTTGATAGTACCACGACTATAAATCTACAGCAGTCAGATCTTCCCCAAACATTCATCCCGGAGGGTACGCCTTCCTTTACCGTGGATGGTAAGCGGATTGTAAACATCATTATCATGCTCAATATAGTATTGGCCTGGATCGTATTGGATCGCACCATACTTCGCCCCTACTTCCACCGGAGGATGGAATCAGGCACTTAATATTTTTCTATGACAAGGATCTTGCTATCTTACGTAACTAACATACGCAAGATGCCTCCATCCAATACCGCTTTCCGCAATTCTATAGTAGCCGCCCTGGGCGGTTTTCTTTTTGGCTTCGATACAGCCGTAATATCCGGTGTAGAAAAATCCATTCAGGCCCTCTGGCAGCTCACTACCGTACAGCATGGATTTACCGTAGCCTCTGCTTTGATCGGCACCGTAATAGGTTCGCTCGCAGCCGGTGCCCCTGCCGAAAAGTACGGACGCAAGAAAGTATTGCAGGCCATTGGTATACTATATCTCATTACTTCTCTTGTTACTGCGCTTACTCCTTCATGGCCGCTGTTTATTGTGTTTCGCTTTCTGGGTGGCATAGGGGTTGGTGCATCTTCCGTGGTAGGACCGATGTATATATCAGAGATATCACCCGCACACAAGCGTGGTCAGTTAGTAGCGTTGTTTCAGTTCAATGTTGTGAGTGGAATTTTGCTTGCATTCATTTCCAATTACCTGCTGTTTGGTATAGGTGAAAATGCATGGCGATGGATGCTGGGCGTGCAGGCTATCCCTTCCCTGCTGTTCTTCATTTTTGTATTTTTTGTTCCGGAGAGTCCACGCTGGTTGGTAAAACACAATCACGATGATGAAGCCAGGAAAGTATTGGGCGAGATTGGAGAACCCAATGTATCTGCAGCCTATAATACAATCCGCGAATCGTTACAAGCCGATTTACACTACAAAAAAGAAAGTCTCTTCAACGGACAGTTCAACAAGCCTATACTATATGCTGTGGTGCTGGCCATGTTCAACCAGCTTTCCGGTATAAATGCGATCATGTATTACGCTCCGCGGATATTTGAAATGACGGGGCTTGCCAAAGACACCGCATTGCTGCAAGCGGTTTCTATCGGTGTAACGAACATGGTTTTTACGCTGCTGGCTATATCGGTGATTGATCGTTTCGGCAGAAAAACGTTGTTGATTATCGGATCAGTTGGGATGGTTGTATTCCTTGGATTAGTAGCCCATGCATTCTATACCCATCAGTTCGGCGGCTATGCTGTTATGCTATACCTCGTGGGTTTTATAGCATTCTTTGCCTTCTCACAGGGTGCCGTGATCTGGGTATTCATCTCCGAAATATTCCCAAACAAAGTACGATCACAAGGGCAAACCCTCGGCAGTTCCACGCATTGGGTTATGGCAGCTATTATTTCGTGGACATTTCCGATTCTGGTAGAATCGTCTGAGAACGGTGGCTACTATTCGTTTCTGCTCTTCACGTTGATGATGTTCCTGCACGGCCTCTTCGCCTGGAAAGTATTACCCGAAACAAAAGGTAAATCGCTGGAAGGTATACAGCGGGATCTGGGAATACATTGAAATAGCTGTCAGCTTTGAGCTACGAGTTGCGAGAGCAAA
>NZ_DAIQRQ010000065.1:3198-28975 GCF_036786105.1 Ohtaekwangia sp. | reverse complement strand
AAGTAAGAAGTAAGAAGTAAGAAGTAAGAAGTAAGAAGTAAGAAGTAAGAAGTAATGTGTGCAGGTATAAAATAAATAGCCACCGCTCTTGGGCGGTGGCATAGTTGGCGGCATGCAGTGAATATAAACCGCGCAGATATGGCTACACAAAATGAATGTCGCGGAGGATTTTTCCTGTAGGGTCAACAAATATACCGTGGGAAAGATTGTGTTCTTTCCGGATTGTTACATGATATACTACATTCACATTACCGGCCCGATCGGAAGTGATCTTCTCTACATCGCGAACAATTTTATAGCCGGGATGTGCTTTGCTGATAGCCGCGACTACTGCTTCGGGCAGTTCTGCTTGCTTAATCATAACTTTAGAATGTTGCAGCTTCCCGTTTTTGTCGTATACAGCTTTAAACGATTGATTTTGCTCGCGCACATTTACCTGGTAAAATGCAGAGCCGGATGCCGGTGCAGTGCCGTCGGTTTGCACATTCCATTGTTCACCATACAGTTTCAGGGGCAGAAAATTCAGATTGGTGGAAAGCGCATTGGGAAAATCTGTATGAATAGCATCCATAACGGCTTTAGGCTCATCTCCTTTTTTAACGGGAGTGATTCTAACGGTTTCTTCTTCAACTTGTGCCCATGCCATGGTTACCAGGCAGAGGCCCAACATAAGTGAGATTAACTTTTTCATATAAATAGAAATTAGTGAGTGAAACATAATCCGCCAAAGGCGAGTAGTGATCAGATCATACTATATTTCTTTATATGTATATATTTTATAAGTATTCAGTAGATGTCGATGTGTGATGAATAAAAGAAAAGCCGCACCGTCTGCGCGGACTTTTCTTTACCTAAACCCCCTATGAAAAAACTTAAATGATTTTCTTCTCTTTCAAATGATCGCCGTTGGGATCGATCGTGATTACTTTCTTTTGCGCTCCCTTTACGATCATGATACGATAGAATGTAACTGTGGATTTTCCCTCTTTGATCATCTCATCGTAGACGATGGAGTATCCCGGATTGCTTTTCTCCAGCGCATTGCGCACCTGTACAGGAAGCTCGGTGTCTTTTACCGTTTCCTTCATGCGCAGCAATCTGCCGTTTGTATCGTATAGCGCTTCGCGGTGTACTTGCGATCCTTTGATGCGCACACTATAGAAGCTTGGCTTTTCTCCAGTCGTGTTATCGTAGCCGGAGATCACATACTCTTCTTTAACAAGTTTAACCGGCAGGATTGACCATTCTTCACCTTCACCCCCTTTGAAATCCCGCCGGAAAGACTCGATAACGTTCACCGGAATCTCGGCCTCGACAGCTCTGATTCTTACAGCACCACTTTGTGCCTGGGCGCCTGTTACCAGGGTTATCGCCAGCACCACCGTGGGGAATATTTGTTTCATGCTGTTGGTGTTTGTTTTGCCTTTTTGATGTTACCCTCCACGAAAGTCACATGATTATTTGAAAATTTTTTTCTGTGACATAAAACGCCTGCGGTCATCTCAATAGCAGGTATAGGAACAGAAACCGAGATGTTCTTTCTGCCGGTACTGCAAAGGATGGTGACAGAACAGTCTTTCAGTATAGTTATAGTATAGATCGGTATCATCTTTTTAAACAGAACACAATATGAAAAAGCGCATAATAGTATTCTTGTGTTTGGCGGGACTGATGTTGGGGCATATAGCGAAAAGCCAGTCGTTTATAGATAGTCTGGCGCGCGAAGATCACGAAATCACATCGTCCATTGCTCCTTATCCTGCTGATGTGCGTGCTGCGATTCTGGATGCATCGCAATATCCGCAGGTGCTGGTAAAGCTTGAGCGCCTGCAGGCACGTACCAGTCAGTCATTCCAGGATCTTGTATCCGGATATTCCCGTGATGATCAGCAAATGCTATACGATGCCAGCCGGTATCCGGATGTTGTAGCGAAGCTCGTCAGTATAGGACCGAATTCATCGCAGGCCGATGCGTTGGTGAAAACATATCCTGCCGAAACGCAGAAAAATATACTGGGCGCATATCATAATCACTTCAACGACCTGAAGCGGATGAATGATCTATACCTGTCGTCTGATAACTCGTTGAACAAAGTGGTATCCAAGTATCCCGACAATGTGCAGCAAAGTTTTCATAAGGTAGTATCCATGCCGGATGTGATGACTTTGCTTACGGACAATATTGATATAACGGTGGCGTTGGGCGAAGCCTACCAGGCTGATCCAAACGGTATAAAACAGCAACTGGATTCACTGCACGACCAACTGCAGCAGCAAAATGATAAAGACCTTGCTGCCTATAAAAGCCAGGTGGAGAACGACCCGAAGTTGCAGGAAGAAATGAAGAAAGCAGCAGATGAATTTGCTACACAGTATAATCAGCCCGACAATCCAACCTATGTAACGAATAATTATTATGATAATTCACCGTATCCATACTGGTTCGGTTATCCTTACTGGTATAGCACCGCCATGTGGTATCCCATGCCGCTCTATTATTATACCGGTTTCTATTATGGTCCTGCCGGTAACATGATTGTATGCGGGCTGCCTTCGCATCTCTACGCCAACTGGTTCTTTGGTGCTGGCTACACCCGCTATCCATTGATGTATAGAAATTATCGTACATACTATGATATGCACCGCGTAACCGTACGCAACATGAACGTTAATCTATACCGCGGATTCAATACAGCAGCGTATCATCATTTCAATAACATCAATCGGGCGCCTAACTATCGCAGGGGTGATGGAAATGCGAACAACAATCGCATGAATAATAATCGCATGATGGAAGGCCATAACAATGCCCCGGACATGCATAACCGCACGCACGAAACTAATTCGATGCCCGCGCAACATGCAGAGGCACGTACTATACGCCAAAGTCCGATGCCACAGCAACAGCAGCATTTTAACAGTGCAGGCTTCAACCATTTCCAGGCGCAGTCATTTCATTCTATGGGATGGCACGGTGGAGGTATGGGAGGCGGTATGGGCGGTGGTGGCCGTCACCGTTAAAGCACTATACATTCTCCGGCTACCCTGTCGGAGAATGTTTTTCTATAGGTAAGTTGTAAATACAGCAATGCTGTTCCCATATCAACATATTTTATAACGATTAGTTGTAGTTGACACGAGCATCCATGAAATTTCTCTTCCGATTATCCAGAAGTTATGTTAACCGCTCTTTATTGCAGGTGTTACTTACCGGGTTATTTCTGGCAGGCTTAATATACTTTGTGCACAGCGAGCATTTGCAGGTATGGCAGATGCGTGCTGTTTTTAATTCGGTGCACACCGGATGGCTTGCGGCAGGTTTTATACTATGCATAGTATATATTGTATTGCAGGCAGCGTTATACAGTTACGCTTTTAAAAGCGTGGGGGCGGTTGTTCCGTTAAGCACTTCATTACAGCTATTTCTCAAGCGAAATTTTGTAAGCACCTTTCTGCCCGCCGGTTCTTTTACTTCACTGGCATTCTTCGAAGATGAGCTCGATAAACATAAACTCAACCGCACGCAGATCCGCTCGGGATCATTTCTCTTTGTAGTGGCTTCCATGGTGTCTGTGTTTGTGATCGCGATACCGGCCTACGGTATTCTGCTGTTGGGAAACCACCTGCGCAGCATCGATCTGTACGCACTGGCATTCCTGGTGGCATTACTGTTTTCGATGGTATATATAGCCCGCAGCATCATTCGGCAGCACGGATTTATATATGCTTTGCTGATGCATTATTTTCCCGGACTGGCAGCATCGGTGGATGAATTGCGCCAGCAGTATTTTCACACCCGTATGTTTCTGGTAGCTATATTGATTTCGATTGCCATTGAGCTGGTAGGTGTCGTGCATTTGTATATTGCTATGGCAGCGCTGGGTGTGCATCCTTCCATTGCAGCTTCTTTTGTAGGTTATGTGGTAATGGTGATTATTTTGAGTGTATCGCCTTTTTTGCGCGGTATGGGGGCCATTGAAGTATCGCTGGTATATATATTGTCGCTCTACGGCCAGCCGGTGTTAATGGCAGCTTCTGTTACCCTGCTTTTTCGCCTGTTCGAATTCTGGATACCGTTTGTTGCCGGCTTGCTGTCGTTTTTCCTTCGCAGGGGAAATATACTGTTGCGCTTCTTCCCGGCGGGCTTCATGCTCTTGCTGGGTATTGTAAATATTATTTCAGCACTTACACCTGCTATACCCGAAAGACTCCGGTTGCTGGCAGAGTTTATTCCTTTCTCGGTTACGCAACTATCAACGGCAGCCGTGCTGGTATTGGGAGTGATCTTGCTGGTAGCTTCGGCGTTTCTTCTTACCGGAGCACGCAATGCGTGGAAGATTGCCCTCGTGGTTAGTATATTATCGCTGATCGGCCATCTTACCAAAGCCATCGACTATGAAGAAGCGTTGCTGGCCCTGGTCACAATCATTGTATTACTGTATACAAGCAAAGCGTATTTTGTAAAACATGATATAGCCTTCCAGTATCGCGCAGCTGGCAAGATCATTATTGCCGTGGTGATTCTGCTGGTATATGCCGTAATCGGCTTCTCTGTCATTAACGGGCACGAGGAGGGCATCCGCATGTCGCTGCGCGAATCGTTTACAGAGAGCATTAAAACGATGGTGTTTCTCACCGGCAGCATTCGGTTGCCAGCCGATACGGGGAATCATTTCCTCATGTCGGTGCAGGCTGGCTCCGTACTCATCATTGCATATATACTATATGTATTTATGCACCTTTCCAGAAATCATGCGCCGGATAAGGATGAAACCGAAAAGGCCGCGAAGATATTGGAGCAGCATGGCAACTCTTCGCTGGATTTCTTCAAGGTATATCCCGATAAACAATTTTTCTTTGGTGCTGACGACAATGCCTTTATTTCGTATGGAGAATCACAACATTATGCCGTGGTGCTGGAGGCTCCGGTAGCCCCTGATGAAGCAACGGCGCAACAGCTGGTTTGCCAGTTTGAAGAGTACTGTCGTGAACAGGGCCTTCGTACTTTTTATTACCGCGTAAGCGAAGCACACCTCGCATTATTCGAAGACCTGCACAAGAAAAGTATTCTCATCGGGCAGGAAGCCGTGGTAGACCTGGATGCTTTCAATCTTGCAGGTTCCGACCGGAAGTCGCTCCGCAATGGAATACGAAAAGCAGAACAGAACGGTCTGCATGTGGATATACACAAGGCGCCGCTTGCACCGGATGTAATGCAGGCGCTGAAGAAAGTGTCTGACAACTGGCTGCAGCAGGAAGGGCACCGCGAGTCTGGCTTTACACAAGGTATATTTGATGAAACCATTGTGCAGCAACATACCGTGCTGGCGTTGCGCGACCGCGATAACAACCTGCTGGCATTCGCCGATGTTATTCCCGATTATCGTGCCGGAGAAGCTACATACGATATGCTTCGGTATATACAAGACATACCGAACGGCAGCGTGGATTTTTTAATGGTGAAGATGATGGAATATTTTCGGGCCGAACATTATAGAACCTTTAACATGGGGCTTGCTGCATTTGCCGGGTTTGATAATCCTTCCAATATGAGTGAACAGGTGATCCGTTTCTACCGCGATCATTTTAAACAGGCATCGCGCTTCAAAGGACTTTATGAGTATAAAAATAAATTCGGCCCCGTGTGGGAGAATCGTTATCTGGTATACGATCAACTGTATGATCTTCTTCGTTTTCCGGCCGTGCTCAAGAATCTGTCCGACCCTGAATAGCCTCGCTATATCCTTTAAATCAGTAGTTTGCAAACGTTCGAGCGGCCAATCTTTTTTTAGTATATTGATTGGGCGTTGGTAGTGAATGATTGATTTCGTCAGGGGCAGAAGCCTGTCTGGCAACTTTTTTTACTTTTTATATAGCAGGTATGTGACCTGTTTGCCATTTGGCATCTAAGAGCAGGAAAGATGTGGCAACACATGCGGACCAGGATTAACCTAGCACACATTAAGGCACATGTTGACATCAGGATGCCCCCAAACTGTGGCTTAAAAAATATAAACATGAAAAGTATAGTTGTTGTTGTACTGTTTTGTATTCTCTCTCTTGGACAGACTTTTGCGCAGAAGCTCCTCACACTCAGGGAATCACTTCAGCTGGCGAAAAAGAATAACCCCGATCTGAAAGTGGCTGCCTTTAATATTAAGGCTGCCGAGGCAGACATCACTACTGCGAAGATTCGCCCTGATCCGAACTTTAACATGCAGTTGCTTCATATAGCCAATCCCAAACA
This sequence comes from Ohtaekwangia sp., assembly GCF_036786105.1. Lineage (NCBI taxonomy): Bacteria > Pseudomonadati > Bacteroidota > Cytophagia > Cytophagales > Fulvivirgaceae > Ohtaekwangia > Ohtaekwangia sp. Next base: position 22,728 of record NZ_DAIQRQ010000065.1, on the reverse strand, counting down.
GCGTGCCGAAGGATCAGCATGGCCTAACTCAGTTAACGGACAGTACTGGTGGCAGTTAACGAAACCGCTGCAAGTAGCGGGACAACGTACTTATAAAATTGATCTTGCCAATAAACTGTTCACACAGTCCAAACTTGATTACTCCGAAAATTCGCGCGGTATATTTTATGCGGTAGCCAATAAATGGCTCGATGCATGGTCGGCCAAGATTGGCCTGGATATACTTGAAAAAGGTAAAGTCAATATCGACAGCCTGGTGCAGATCAATGAATACCGACTTCGGAATAAAGTGATCACCAACACCGATTTGCAGCGAACGCGCCTGTTGCAGCAGCAGTACCAGCGCGATATTGTTACTGCGCAGCAGATATATTTTAATGAACTGCAGAATCTGAAATACCTGCTCGGCACAACGGATAGTCTGTCCGTTGATTTTTCTGACAATACATTCAATACGATTTTAACTGCGGGCGACAGCCTTGTGGAAATGGGGACGCACGAACGAAGCGATGTGCTCTCTGCTAAAAATGCCATTGATGTGAGCACTTCCAACATGAAAGTGCAACGCTCTCTGGCTTATCCACAACCCGAAGTAGGCGGCATGTATAACCCGCAGAATAATATACCCTACTTTGGTTTTTATGGAACTGTCGCTATACCCATCTTCAACCGGAACCAGGGTCAGCGCGAAAAAGCACAGGTATTAAAATATCAATCTGAGCAGAACCTGTGGGCTACCGAGCGGCAGGCCGAAACAGAAATCATGACTGCTTACAGAAGTTATGTTACCCAGCGGCAGAACCTGGAAGATTATCAGCGAAATCTGGCTGAGGCTGATAACATTCTGAACAGCGTGCGCTATTCGTATGTAAAGGGTGGTACATCCATCATCGATCTTTTGGAAGCACAGCGCTCATGGCTCGATACCCAACAGCGATACTATAGTACTATGGAAAATTTTCGCAGAAGCTATATACAGCTACTTTTTGCAACCGGCATTATTAATCAATTGGCAGAATAACCTACTATGAACAGAACCATCGTTTTATTGTTTTGTCTGACGGCATGGGCGTGTCAGAAGAAGACAACATCCGAATCCCCCAAGGCGGTGCAACCTCCCCGGGTGGAAGAGCAGGGAAGAAAAATTATATTTCCGGAAGATCAGAAGAGCCTGGCGTTCTTCGAAACGGAAGTTGTAAAAAAAGAAAATCTCTCTGCACAATACGCTGCACCGGCTTCTGTGGCTGTAGCGATTGTTCAATCGTCTGAGCGGGGCGGCCGCAATACTGTGTTATTCGATAATGCCGATCTCAGTGCAACCTATTCACAATTTCTGCAGCATATTATTAATATACATACCCTGCAGGTAAATCTTAATCGTGTAAAAGACCTGGAGCAGCACGGTGCCGCTACCGGCAAAGAAGTACTTGATGCTGAAACACAGCTTGCCAACGAAGAAGCCGCCATTACCGAACAGGAGGCAAAACTGAAACTGGCAGGCCTTGATCCTGCCAAACTGAAAGAGCCACGCAACAAAGAAGCATGGCTTATCTGCGAAGTTCCCGAAAACCAGATTGCACAGGTAAAGCCAGGCACCAAATGTACGGTAACCTTCACTGCGTTTGGTGATAAACAATATAACGCATCGGTAAATGGTATAGGAGCAGAAGTGGATAACATTACGCGCATGGTAAAAGTACGGGTAGTATTGCCGAATGCCGATAACCGTTTTGAAGTGGGCATGTTTGCCAACGTGATCTTCGATCTCAAGAACGACAACACATTATCAGTGCCCGTAAGTGCATTGGTAAACGTGCAGGGTAAAGATTACATGTTTGTGGCAACAACGCCCAATACATTCGAGCGGAAAGAAGTACTCATCGGGCAGCAGCTGGATAGTAAAGTTGTGGTGCTTCATGGCTTGAATGAAAACGATAAGGTGGTTATAAAAGGCGCCATGGAGTTGAAAGGTTTATCGTTCGGCTATTAAACAGGAGCACTATGGTAAAAGCAGAAATATATATTGACCAGGAGCGCTATATGGGCGACCAGTCGTTGCATGACTTTGTGATGCAGTTTTTACTGGAACATGGCATTGCCGGTGCTACATCTTTTCGTGCACAGGCCGCCTTTGGCAGACACCACCGCATCAAGCGCCCCAACGAGCTTTTTTCGTTCGATGAGCCTTCGCTCATGATCGCCTTTATTGATGAAGAAGAGAAAGTACGTGAAACCGTGAAGAAGCTGCGCACCTTTGTACAAGGCGGATTGATAATTATTCATAAAATCGAAATACTATAAATCATGATCAGAAGGTTGTTGATCATATCGCTTACCAACCGCGTAGCCATCATCATTGTATCGCTCGTGCTGATGGTCGTAGGATTGGTTTGCTTCAAGCTGTTAAAAATAGAAGCATATCCGGATATAGCTGATACCAATGTTGTTATTATAACCAAGTATCCCGGCCGTGCCGCAGAAGAAGTAGAGCAGCAGGTAACGATACCCATTGAACGTTCGCTGAACAACGTACCGAAGGTAATTGCCAGAAGATCGCGTACTGTATTCGGCCTTGCACTGATACAGCTTTCATTTCAGGATGGCACGGACGATTACTTTGCACGCCAGCAGGTAATAGAACGCCTGGCCAGTGCCGACCTGCCTGATGGAGTTACACCCGAGATTGGTCCGCTTACAACGGCCGTAGGTGAAATATACCGCTATGTGTTGGAAGCGCCTTCAAATATAACCCCAACCGATCTTCGCGACCTGCAGGACTGGGTAATTGTACCTTCATTATTACAGGTGCCTGGTATAGCAGACGTAGTTACATTTGGTGGCCCGGTAAAAGAGTTTCACGTATTTACCGCTCCCGAGAAACTCCGTAAGTATAATCTTACACTTCCTGTTGTACTCAATGCTATACAGGCCAACAACCGGAATACCGGTGGAAATATAGTAGAGCGTGGCGGTCAGGGTTTGGCAATACGCGGTATAGGAGCTATTCGTAATGAAGATGATATTCGGAACATTGTTATTACCAGTATAAATGGTGTGCCGGTATTTGTACGCGATGTAGCGTCTGTAGAGATTGGGCCGCCCCCGCCATCGGGTCTGTTGGGTTATGGTATATTTCGTGAAGGTAAAAATGTGAACTCCGGCATTGAAGGTATAGTTTCCATGCGCAGAGGCGAAAATCCTTCGGAAGTATTGAAAGCACTCAAGGCGAAGATGGAAGACTTGCAGATAAACGAGTTTCCGGCAGGCGTAAAAATCGTTCCTATATACGATCGCACTTCGCTCGTAAATAATACGCTGGAAACTGTATCGCATACCTTGCTGGAAGGTGTTTCCATAGTAGTAATTGTGCTTGTGCTGTTCCTGGGTAATTTACGATCAGCACTCGTAGTAGCCTTTACCATTCCGTTTGCGTTGCTGTTCGCCTTTATACTTATGAAGCTGAATGGTATACCAGCCAACCTGCTCTCGCTCGGTGCCATCGACTTTGGTATTATCGTAGACGGGGCTTGTGTGATGGCGGCTCACCTGGTGCATAAATTCAAAACAGCTACCGATGAAGAGCGCAAGAGCGGCATTATACAACTCACCCTCAATGCTTCGCAGGAAGTAGGACGTGAGATTTTCTTTGCTGTTACCATCATTATCCTGGCCTATATGCCGATCCTCACCATGCAGCGCGTGGAAGGTAAATTATTTTCGCCCATGGCCATTACGCTGGCCTTTGCCGTGGTTGGCGCTATGGTTTGTGCACTCACCGTTATACCGGTGCTGATCTCCTTTGTATACCGTAAATACCTGGAAGAGCATGATGAGAAACCTGTGCCTGCGTGGAGAAAGCGGATCGACCTGATCAGTTGGATTGAACGTAAATATGAAAAGGGACTGAGTAAAATATTAAAGTATCACAAGCAGGTTGTCATCATTGGGTTTATAGCGGTGCTCGCATTGGTATCGCTCATTGTGAAGCTTGGAACCGAGTTTTTACCGCCACTCGATGAGGGCTCCATTTGGATGCGTGCATTTTTGCCAGCAGGTACATCAGTAACAGAAACACAAAAGATATCGCCCATCATTCGCAGGGTAGTGGCACGACACAATCAGATTGAGTCCATCGTAACACAATCCGGAAGAAATGACGATGGTACGGATCCATTCCCTTCGAATCGTACAGAGGTAATGATGGTGCTGAAAGATTATAAGCTCTGGGCGCAGGATACTACGAAACAAGAGTTGATTGCAGAACTTCGCCGCGAGTTAAAAGAAGAGCTTCCTTCTACCTTTATCTCGTTCGGTCAGCCCATTATCGATAACGTGATGGAAACGGTAACCGGTTCGGCTGCCGATCTGGCCATCAACATACAAGGCTATGATATCAACAAAATGCGCGGTATAGCCGATACGATCAAGACGATTGTAAAAGGTATGCAGGGCGCCACCGATGTAGGCATGGAGCAGGAAGGCCCGCAGGCGCAATTGAATATACAGATCAACCGGAAAGAAGCTGCGCGCTACGGTATAAATGTAGCCGATATACAAAACATGGTGGAAGCCGCCATTGGAGGTAAAGCCATCGGATCGATCTACGACCGCGACAGACGTTATGATATAGTAGTGCGCTATGTGCCGCAGAACCGGAACAGTATCGATATGATCAGATCCATACAGGTGCCCTCTGCTTCCGGAGAGTTGATCCCCATGTCGCAGCTTGCAGTAGTGAAATTGATGGATGGTGAAACCAACCTGTATCGTGCCGATGGAAAACGACTGCTCATTGTAAAGACCAATGTACAGGGCCGCGACCAGGGAGGATTTGTGGCCGAAGCCAGCGAGAAAATATCGAAAGCTATACATCTGCAACAGGGATATACAATCGATTATGGTGGCCAGTTTGAAAACCTGGAACGTGCCGGCAAACAATTGATGATCGCCATACCGCTTACGGTAATTATAGTATTGGTGGTGCTGTTCATGCTGTTTAAAAACCTCAAGTATTCACTCATGACATTGGTGTGCGTACTCTTTGCCCTGGCAGGTGGTATCATCGCCTTGCTGATGCGCGGGTATAACTTCAACGTATCGGCCGGGGTGGGATTCGTGTCGTTGTTCGGGTTGTCGGTAATGGCGGGTGTATTGTTGATCTCGGCCATTAACCGCGAGCGCACGCTGGATAATTCGAATCTCGAGTTTACGCTGAGCCGTGCGGCCGCTACACAGCTTCGCCCCATTATGATGATGCTGATTGTGGCAATCATAGGCCTGGTGCCGGCAGCCAAATCTTCTGGTATCGGTTCGGACATACAACGGCCTTTAGCGACCGTAATTATAGGTGGTTTGACTTCCACGCTTATTTTCACTCCATTTTTGCTAACTGCTTTGTATTATTGGATTGAAAAAAGGAAATCATCATAAATGACAGCTCGGATAACAATCGCGGTATGGCTCTGTTGCCTGTATGCCGGATGTTTTGCGCAGGAGATCGATAACAAGGGCATCCCGCTTACCATCAGCAAGCCAGACCGTTACATTGTTTTTCCGATGCTTGTAAAATCTCCCGAATATAAATGGGGTGCCGGCGCTGCCGGCATATATTATTTCCGGCTCAAAACAGACTCTACTTCGCGCACATCCAATGTCAAGCTCGTGTCGTTCGTTACCGTACGCAAGCAGATCGTGCTGGCATCGGAAGGGAATATCTTTTTTAAAGGCGAAGATTTTATACTGCATTTTGTGGCCAGTGCCAGCCATTTCCCGGATAAGTTCTGGGGCCTGGGAAATAATACACCTTCTTCGGCGGTAGAGAATTATACCATCAGCCAGTTCGATATATATCCGCAGCTGCTGAAAAAGATACGGCCCAACCTCTTCGCCGGTATCAGCTATGAATTTCAGGATGTATACAACTTTGATTACGACTCACGCAATGGCGAAAGTCTCTTCGATCGTGAAAATATACTCGGGCGTTATGGAAGCAAGATATCCGGAACGGGCGTGATGTTTTGCTGGGATTCGCGTAACAATGCCTTCGGATCGAGTGGCGGCTTCTATATTCAATACTTCATCAATGCCTATCGCGACTTTCTGGGCAGCGATTACAACTTTAACGTTCAAAATCTGGACGTACGGAAGTATTTCAGCATGCAACACAGCCGCGTGTTAGCGTTTCAATTTAACCTCATCTCTGCGAGTGGCGATATACCCATTCGCGATTATTCGGTGATGGGTACGAACATGTATATGCGTGGCTATTACGAAGGCCGGTATCAGGATAAGAACATGATCGCCTTCCAGTCAGAGCTTCGCACCCCGGTATATAAACGCTGGGGCGCTGTTATCTTTAGCGGTGTCGGAAAAGTAGGCCGCAATTTTTCGGAGGTTTTTAACTGGCAGCAGATAAAACCTTCCATCGGAATCGGACTCCGCTTTGCCCTAAATCCCAAAGAAAACCTGAATCTTCGCGTAGATGCCGGGTTCGGTAAGCATTCTCAGGGAACGTATATTAATTTAGGGGAAGCATTTTAACGTCCGTATGAAGTTTTCGGTAAACATTGTCTTTACACTCCTCATCGTGTCCACCAGCCTGGTGGTAATCAGTTCTTATTTCCAGCATCGAAACAGCCTACGCAGAAAAGAGTCGATTAACCGCGTTACCCACACCTATAAAGTGATTCAGACGTCTACCTATCTTATATCGCTTATGAAAGATATGGAAACAGGCCAGCACGGTTTTATCATCACAGGCGATTCTTCGTTCCTCGAGCCATACTACGATGCCAAAGCCGACATCACACACGCACTGGATACACTCACCGGGTTGGTGCGTGAGAATACACGGCAATCTTTGCTGATTAAAAATCACATCGCCCCCATCATTCATAAGAAACAGGAATTTCTCGATCACTCGCTGGCAACCTATCATCAGCATGGACAGGACAGCTCCATGAACCTGATCTCTGCTAAAACAGGCAAGACCTATATGGATACCCTGCGTGTGTTGATGAACGATTTGTCGCAGCACGAACGGTACCTGCTTAACCAGCGCAACCAGGAATATGAAACTGCAAACGACCAGGAAGATGTGATCCGCCTGGGCAGTCTGGCGTTGATTGTGATTACCTCTGCCTCTGCTTTTGTTGCACTCTATAATAAACAGAGGCAGAATAAAAAACTGTTGTTCGACCTGGAGCACGCTAATGTTATACTGGAACAGAAAGTAAAAGACCGGACGGCCGAACTGGAGCAAAAGAAAGAAGAGACGGTGCAACTAAACGAAGACCTGAAGCAAAATATAGAAGAGCTCAAGTCTACACACGAACGTCTCCTGGAAGTAAACCGCGAAAAGGATCACTTCCTCGGCATAGCATCGCATGATCTAAAGTCACCGGTATCAGGATTGCTACGCCTCATTGAAGTAATGAAGCTGGATAAAGACAATCGCTCTGCTTCCGATCTGCAATACCTCAACTATATGGAAGATGCCTGCCGCAACATGCAGCGCCTCATTGATAATTTGCTGGATGTAAACCGCATTGAGCATGGCCTTACGGTGATAAACCTGCAGAAAGTATCCTTGCAGAAAGTACTCGACCGCCTCTATGCCGAGTTCGAACCCATTGCCGGCAAGAAAAATATAGCACTCCATATACAACCTTACCCTCATGATATATTTACCGATGAAGATGTACTGGTGCGTATACTCGAAAACTTATTATCCAATGCTATCAAGTTCTCACTGCCGGAGAAAAATGTTACTCTCCGGGTACATGGTATAGATGGCAAAGTAATTTTTGAAGTGATAGACCAGGGCCCTGGTATACGCAGCGAAGACCTGCCCCGTATATTCTCCAAATTCCAGCGCCTCAACAACCGCCCCACCGGAGGCGAAGGCTCCACCGGCCTCGGCCTCGCCATCGTAAAAGAACTCATCCAACTCGTAAACGGAGAGATAACGGTGTATAGCAAAGTAGCCGAAGGCACAACGTTTAAAGTTACATTGCCTGGATGAGAAAGAGTTGCTAGCTACCAGCTACTGGCTGCTGGCCCGTTGGTACAGGAGTATCGTTCTGTGCTTTATTCTGTGAATTTCTGTGAATTCTGTGGGAAACAAAATAGCTGCTAGCTACCAGCTACTGGTTGCTGGCCTGTTGGTACAGGAGTATCGTTCTGTGCTTTATTCTGTGAATTTCTGTGAATTCTGTGGGAAACAAAATAGCTGCTAGCTACCAGCTACTGGTTGCTGGCCTGTTGGTACAGGAGTATCGTTCTGTGCTTTATTCTGTGAATTTCTGTGGGAAACAAACCGGACTTCCCGTCTTTTCGACTTGACTTTCTTCTATAATTCTGTGCGAAATAATTTTCCTCTTCCTATGCAACCTTTCCAAAATCCATGAGTATTTCTTACTAGATCGTAGAACAAATGCCGGATTCGTTTATATTTGTTCTACAATCTAGTATCAAATGATCGAAACAAGACTTGGTGAATTTGAAGAAGTGATCCTTCTGCTTGTAGGTATACTTGCAGAGAATGCCTACGCTTTTAAAATAGCCGAAGAATTTGAATCACAAACCGGCCGGTCGGTGTCCATCGGTGCCGTGCACTCTACCCTCGACCGGTTGGAAGGGAAAGGCTTTCTCTCTTCCGAGATGGGCAACGCTACAGCCGAGCGCGGAGGAAGGAGAAAACGAATCTTTACTATTACTGCGCTGGGCAAGCGCGTGTTGAAAGAATCGATGGACTTTAAAGTATCGCTGTGGAAACAGTACCCGGCCTTTGCAGGTAAATTTAATTACGGTGTAAGCTGAGCAATGTGAAACAACCCGAACCGATACCTCCACGCCTGGCCACGCGGCTGCTGCTATATTTCCTGCGCGATGATCTGGCGGAGGAAGTTGTCGGTGACCTGGAAGAAAAGTTCTGTTTAACAGCGCGAACAATCTCTCCATCCAGGGCGAAGATAAATTATTGGTACCAGGTGCTGCACTACGTGCGTCCTTTTGCTATCCGTAAACGATCACGATCAACTATAAATCAGTACGATATGTTCAGAAATTATTTTAAAGTAAGTTTCAGGAACCTGGTATCCAATAAAGGGTATTCCTTTATAAATATAGGAGGCCTTGCTGCAGGCATGGCTGTAGCCATGCTCATTGGTTTGTGGATATACGATGAACTGACCTACGATCAATACTTCGAGAACTACGATCGTGTAGTGCGGGTCATGCAACACCAAACGTTTAACGGTATAAAAGGATCTGGTTCGGCTGTGCCGCTGCCACTCGAAGCAGCGCTGCGCGATGAGTATGGCAGTGATTTCAAATATATAGCGCTTGCCCGCTGGCCAGACCAACATATACTCACGCGCGGTGATGTAAAGATATCGAAGGAAGGAAACTTCTTTCAGGGCGATTATCCGGAGATACTTTCCCTGAAGATGATTAAAGGCACGCGCAGTGCATTCAAAGATTCGAAATCTGTATTGCTATCACAATCTACTGCTATAGCGCTCTTTGGTAATGATGATCCGCTCAACCAAAGTATTATACTTGATGGCGACCAGGATGTAAAAGTAGCAGGAGTATATGAAGACTTTCCTGCCAACACCACCGATGCCGGCCTGGAGTTTATAGCGAACTGGGACCTGGTGTTTGCGCACAGCCCGTGGATAAAACGCGCAGCAACGCAATGGGGCAATAACTCATTTCAACTTTTTGCAGAGCTTGCTCCGGGTGCCGATCTGCAGGCTGTTTCCGAGAAGATTAAAAAGGTAAAGCAAAAGCATGCAGAGCGCGAGCGCCAGTTTGAACCAGAAATATTTCTGCACCCGATGCGCGACTGGCATCTTCGTTATCATTGGGAGAATGGTAAATTAAGCGGGGGCCGTATTCAAATGGTGTGGCTCTTCGGTATCATTGGCGTATTTGTACTCTTGCTCGCCTGTATAAATTTCATGAATCTGAGCACGGCTCGTTCCGAGAAACGCGCCAAAGAAGTAGGTATACGCATGACGATCGGTTCCATGCGAAAGCAACTGATCAGTCAGTTTCTGAGCGAATCGTTTCTGGTGGTATTCCTGTCGTTTATACTCGCGGCTGTAATCGTGGCACTGTCATTGCCGTGGTTTAATACACTGGCTGATAAAAATATTGTGATCGATTGGCTCAATCCGGTATTCTGGATCATCAGTGTTTGCTTCATCATCGCTACCAGCTTACTGGCAGGTTCTTATCCCGCACTATACCTATCATCTTTCCAGCCGGTAAAAGTATTGAAGGGTACATTTAAAATGGGAAGGCTTGCTTCTATACCACGCAAGATATTGGTAGTAGTTCAATTCACGGTTTCCGTTACACTCATCATCGGAACGATCATCGTATATAAGCAACTTCAGTTCACCAAGAACAGGCCGGTAGGATATGATCGCGAAGGGCTCGTGATGATGCTGATGAAGACACCGGACTTCTATGGAAAATTTGATGTGTTGCGAAATGAATTGAAAAACACCGGCGCTATACGGGAGATGGCACAATCGTCCAGCCCGTTAACCAGTATATGGTCCAACAGTGGCGGCTTCAGTTGGGAAGGTAAAGATCCTGATCTGCAAACGGACTTCGGTACGATCTACATTACACACGAATATGGCAAAACCATCGGTTGGAATGTAAAGGCAGGAAGAGATTATTCGCGCGAATTCTCCACCGACTCATCGGCCATTATTGTGAATGAAGCCGCTGTAAAATTTATGAATGTAAAAAATCCGGTGGGTATGGAGTTAGCCTGGGGCGATCAGAAATTTAACATTATAGGTGTAGTGGAAGATATAATCGCACAATCGCCTTATGATCCTGTAAAACCTATAGTATATATCCTTGACTATGGAAATACAGAATGGATAGATCTGCGCCTGAATCCGGAGAAAAGCACCAGTGAATGTATGGCATTGATTGAAACGGTATTCAAGCGAAATATACCCTCCGCTCCCTTCGACTATAAATTTGTAGACCGTGCTTATGGTGAGAAGTTCAGTGCAGAAGAGCGTATCGGTAAGCTCACTTCAGTATTCTCAGTTCTTGCCATCATCATCAGCTGCCTCGGCATATTTGGCCTCGCTTCTTTTGTAGCAGAACAACGCACCAAGGAAATTGGTGTCCGCAAAGTGCTGGGAGCGTCTGTACTCAGCCTTTGGAAAATGTTATCGCGCGACTTTGTTATACTCGTAGTGGTTTCATGCTTGCTGGCAGTGCCCATTGCCTGCTATGTGTTGTGGCAGTGGCTGAATAACTATAAATATCATACTGACATTGCCTGGTGGATACCGGTAGCAGCCACCGGCGGAGCCATCGTTATTACACTGGTAACCGTGAGCTACCAGGCAATCCGGGCAGCGTTGATAAGCCCTTCAAAAAGCCTGAAGACCGAGTAAATATATACCTCGCGTCATGAGTCGCCCTCACCATACCGAACATAAGCCGCCTGTACTGGCCACACGATTGCTCACAGGATTTCTGCGAGACGATCTGCTCGAAGAAGTACAGGGAGACCTGGAGGAGGACTTCTATCATACCGCGCGCACCCAATCGATATTCAAAGCAAAACTTCATTACTGGTACGAGGTACTGCATTACCTCCGCCCATTTGCCATACGAAAGTCGGGATCTCAAAACTTAAATCATTACGCTATGTTTCAGAATTATTTCAAGATTGGCTGGAGGAATATGAACAAGCAGAGAATGTATTCCTTTATTAAAGTAGGAGGGTTTGCTCTCGGTGTAGCGGCTTGCTTGCTTATTTCGCTCTACATAAAAGATGAACTGAGCTATGATCTTCACTATCCGGATGCCGACCGTATATACCGCGTAATAGGAGTATATAACGACAACGGCGAGATTGAGAAAGGTGTGTGGTTTCAGGCACCTTTTGCCAATGCGTTGAAGCAGGATTATCCGGAGATTGAAAAAGCGGGCCGCTATAATTCAAGCGAATTGTTTGGTGCCGGCAGCAACCAGATCAGACGCGATGATCAACTGGAGAATACATACGAAGAAGGATTTGTGTATGCCGACCAGGAGTTACTTGAAATATTTCAGATACCGATGGTATATGGAAACCTGAAACACTGCCTGGACGAACCCGGCACCCTGGTGATCACCAAACGGAAAGCCGATAAATATTTTCCCAACGAAAACCCGGTAGGAAAGTTAATGGTGATAAACGACCAGGTAAAAGATCCTCTAAAGATCGGAGGTGTTATCGAAGATTTTCCTTCCAACTCGCACCTGAACTTTGATTTTATTGTGACCATGAAGGGACGCCAGTTCTGGGATGGCGAACAGAATTACTGGGGTGCCACCAATTATCCAACCTATATAAAGGTAAAGCAGGGTACAAATGTAGCGCAACTGGAAAAGAAAATGAATGGCGTTATTTCCAAATACATGCTTCCGATGTGGCTGAAAGAAGAGCGTGCCAATGCCTATGACCTTGCTAAAAAAGTATCGCTTACGCTACAACCTGTAAAAGATATACACCTCCGCAATGCCGGCATTGAAGATCCGCTCGGTCATGGCGACATCAGGTTTGTGTGGTTGTTTGGTGCCATCGCTATATTTATACTGCTGCTGGCGTGTGTTAACTTCATCAATTTATCTACCGCCAAATCGGCTAACCGTGCGAAGGAGGTAGGCTTGCGTAAAACGGTAGGCTCCATGCGCAGCAATATCATTAATCAATTCCTCACTGAGTCGCTGCTATATAGTTTCTTCTCGTTTGTGTTCGGTATGTTTATAGCCTGGCTGTTGTTGCCATACTTTAATGTACTGGCTTCCAAACACCTGGAATTTCCCTGGGGCGAGTGGTGGTTTGCGCCGCTCATGTTCGCAGCTTCCATCGTGATTGGATTAATAGCCGGTATATATCCTTCGTTCTACCTGTCATCGTTCAAACCCATTGCCGTGTTGAAAGGCAACCTTAGCAGGGGGAGCAAAAACGCCACCACACGCAGTGCGCTCGTGGTATTTCAATTCACAACCTCTATTGCGCTCATCATTGCTACTGTAATTATATACCGCCAGGTAGAATATATACTGAATAAGAAAATCGGCTTTGAAAAAGACCAGGTGCTGTTAATTCAAGGTACAAACACGTTGGGCGACAAAGTCAAAACCTTTAAAGATGAATTGCTGCAGCTTTCGCAGGTAAAGAGTGCTACGGTAAGTGACTACCTGCCGATTCGCGGAACAAAGCGGAATGGTAATGCTTTCTGGAACGATGGCAAACAGAAAGAAGAAAAATCGGTAGGTGTGCAGATCTGGGAAGTTGACCCCGACTATATCAAAACGCTGGGTATGAAGATTGTAGACGGAAGAGATTTTAACCGCGATATAGTCTCTGATTCAGCGTCCATCATCATTAACCAGAAAATGGCGAAAGAGCTCGGATTAAAAGACCCGATTGGCAAGCGCGTGGCAAACTGGCGCCCGTATACAATCATTGGTGTTGTGGAGGATTTCAATTTTGAATCGCTGCGGGAAGAAATTCATCCGTTGTGTTTTGTGTTGGGCAACAGTCCCAGAATAGTTTCTGCAAAAGTAGATACACAGGATATGGCCGGTACGCTGGCTTCGATCGAAGCGATCTGGAAGAAGCTGTCACCGCATCAGCCAATCCGCTATACCTTTTTGGACGAAAGTTTCTCACGCATGTACGATGATGTGAAGCGCATGGGCAGCATCTTTACCAGCTTTGCTATACTCGCCATTGTAGTAGCTTGCCTCGGTTTGTTTGCACTCTCCGCGTTTATGGTAGAGCAGCGCGGCAAAGAGATCAGCATACGCCTGGTGCTGGGTGCGTCACTCAACAGTATATTTAATTTGCTTACCCTGAACTTTATCAAGCTGGTGCTCATCTCGATGTTGATCGCTGCACCGCTTGCTTGGTATATGATGCAAAAGTGGTTAGAGGATTTCTCGTACCGCACGGAGATTACCTGGGATATATTTGTGCTCGCAGGCGCTATGTCTATACTGATTGCGTTACTCACCATCAGCTATCAATCCATACGCGCAGCATTGGTAAAACCGGTAAACAATCTTCGCTCAGAATAACTCCGTTGTTTCAATTGGGTTAGGTATCGGGAAAATGGGAGGCGAGGGGTCGCCTCCCATCACTTTTTTATTTCACGGTAATTCTCACACCTTCGGCCCAAGTCGCGTATGTCTTTGATATAGTATAAACTGTTATGCCTCGACTTGAGATTACTCGATATACGAAATACTATTCCTCTATTTTATGTTTCAATACATTATATAGATATACCATATAAAGGGTGACTCTATAATAAATGCATTTAAGTGTTGAAACATATATAGCAATTGACAATTAAATCCCGTTAATTTCATGCCTGTTCAAAAGTATATATATAGTAACGAGAATTGCAGCGATGGATTCAAATGGGTTGAAAGGGTTCTTAATTCCTGAGGCTGTAATCCCGGCTACAGTAGAAAGTCTACGGTATTACCGCACCAGCCGGTCAAGAATTATTTATACTGCAGTTATACTTTCACTAGTCCTGGTCGTGGCATTGTTGCCATTTATATCAGTAGATGTTAGCGTAAGATCAAGCGCTTTTATCCGCCCTGCTTCTGAAATCAGTTCAATTAAGTCGCTGGTAAATGGAAGAATTAAAGATTTGTGGGTGTCAGAAAACAAGCACGTTAGAAAAGGCGATGTACTGTATGTTATAGAGAGCGATGTCCTGGATGAAAAGGAAAAATATTTATACAATAAGACAAATGCCTGGGGCGATTTTGTAGATGATCTCCGTGTTCTTATAACAAATACAGAGGCTGGCACAGTTGTGAAACCCGAAGATTTGAAAACACCGTTCTACCGCCAATCCTCTTCCAACTATCAGCAGCGATTAGATGAATCACTAACGCACTACAGTAAAACAACAAAAGATTACGAACGCAACAAGAAATTGCATGATGAGAATGTTATTGCTGATGCAGAATTTGAAAGTTATGTTTTTGAATACAATAAAGCCGGGCATCAGCTTGAGATAACGAAGCAGACGCAGCTCAGTCAGTGGCAAACTGAATTGGCTGGTTATAAAAAGGAATTGCAGGAATATGAAAGCCAATATGCCCAGTTTATCGAAGAAAAAGAAAATCTGATGATTAAAGCGCCTGTGTCAGGCACTATTCAGATTCAGGCAGGTGTTTATCCAGGCAGTATCGTTTTTTCTAACCAGGAGCTAGCGCAGATATCTCCAGACACCAGCTTTGTAGTAGAAGCCTATGTATTACCGGCTGATATAGGCCTTTTAAACAACCACATGCTCGTCAGGTTTCAGGTGGATGCTTTTAACTATAATCAATGGGGATTTGCAAGTGGCAGGATTACAGAACTCCCCAATGATATACAGATCATCAATGAGCGGCCCGTATTCAAAGTTAAATGTTCTCTGGATAGAGATCACTTGCACTTGAAGAATGGCTATAAAGGCTATTTAAAAAAAGGTATGACACTACAAGCGCATTTCATTGTGACAGAGCGCACGTTGTGGCAATTACTTTTTGATGAAGTTGATGATTGGATGAATCCCAATACCTATAAAAAAATATCAGATAAGTAAAAATATATGTCGAAGCCGGTAAAAATAAAACAGCGCGATATTACAGATTGTGGTGCTGCATGCCTTGCATCAGTCGCTGCATATCATAAACTCAACATGCCAGTGTCGCGCATTCGCCAGCTTGCTTCAACAGATAAAAAAGGTACAAATCTTTTGGGAATTATAGAAGCAGCAACCAAACTCGGTTTTGATGCCAAAGGTGTTAAGGGTAGTATTGGCAGCCTCACAAAGATTCCGAAGCCGGCTATAGCACATGTTATTGTAAAAGAAGTATTGCACCATTATGTTGTTATTTATAATGCTACGCCATCGGTCGTTGAAGTAATGGACCCCGGAGATGGGTGCATCCACAAATATAGTCATGATGATTTTTCTAAAATGTGGACGGGCGTTTTTGTGTTGATATGGCCTGGTCAGCATTTCCAAAAGAAGAATGCTAAGATATCAGTGGCTTCGCGCTTCTGGTCGTTGGTCATGCCACATAAAATTACGCTGATTCAAACGCTTTTTGGTGCGCTTGTTTATACCCTGCTTGGGCTTACCACCTCTATCTATGTGCAAAAGATTGTGGATTATGTTCTGGTGGATGGCAACAGAAATCTGTTGAACTTAATGAGTATCGTCATGATACTGCTTTTGGTACTTCAAATTTTTGTCGGTACCGCTAAAAGCATATTTACTCTTCAAACCGGTCAGCTGATTGATTCGCAACTCATTCTGGGTTATTATAAACATTTGCTTAAACTTCCTCAACAGTTCTTTGATACGATGCGGGTTGGCGAAATCGTTTCACGTATTAATGACGCTGTAAAGATCAGGGCGTTTATAAATGATGTTTCCGTTAACGTGGCAATCAATATTTTTATCATACTATTCTCCTTCGCGTTAATGTTTACCTACTACTGGAAGCTGGCATGTGTGATTTTAGCGGTTATTCCTATCTATACTGCGATCTATTTTGTTACTAACCGGTTGAATAAAAAAGTTGAACGTAAGCTCATGGAAGATTCGGCAGAGCTGGAATCGCAACTGGTGGAGTCATTAAACTCCATTAACACTATTAAGAGCTTCGGATTGGAAGAACATACGAACCTTAAAACAGAGATTCGTTTTGTGACACTACTAAAAACGGTATACACTTCCGGCGTTAACGGGATATTTTCGGGCAACATATCGGAATTTTTATCCCGCCTGTTCACCATTATCTTGTTGTGGGCAGGGGCTGGTTTTGTGTTGGATAATCAGATTACACCGGGCGAGCTTCTGTCGTTCTATGCGTTGGTTGCTTATTTCACAGGGCCGGTAAATGGTTTGATAAACGCAAACAAAGCTATACAGAACGCAGTGATAGCGGCCGATCGGCTTTTTGAGATCATGGACCTTGAACAGGAAAAGAAAGAAAATACGATAGCGCTCGTGCCTGCGTTGCTCGGAGATATAGCGTTTAGAAATGTTCAGTTCAGATACGGTTCGCGTGTTACTGTTTTTCATGATCTTTCGCTCGATATTGAAAAAGGTAAAGTTACTGCACTGGTGGGTGAGAGCGGGTCTGGTAAATCAACGATTGCTGCGCTATTACAAAACCTTTATTCTATACAAAGCGGCAGTATATCTATAGGCGACCATGATCTGAAGTATATTAATCATCAATCTCTTCGAAAAATAATAGGTGTTGTTCCTCAAAATATTGATTTGTTTGCAGGAAGTGTGATCGATAATATAGCGGTGGGTGATTACGAGCCCGATATGCGAAAGATTATAGCCATTTCTGCTGATCTTGGCATACTGGAGTTTATTGAAAACCTGCCCAATGGATTTAATACATACCTGGGAGAAAACGGAGCGACCCTTTCTGGTGGGCAAAGACAAAGGCTGGCTATAGCACGGGCACTATATAAAGATCCTGAAATTCTGATACTGGACGAAGCCACATCGTCTTTGGATTCTACATCCGAGCAGTACATTCAAAGGGCGGTGCAGCACCTGCGCAGCAAACAAAAGACTATAGTTATTATTGCACATAGATTAAGTACTGTTATACATGCCGATAAAATTGTTGTGCTTCATAACGGAAAGGTGATAGAAGAAGGGCAACACCCTTCCTTGTTGACAATGGGCACACATTATTACCAGCTGTGGAAGCAGCAGTTTCCCATGCTGGATTAACTATATAGTTATGGATTTTATTAAAATGATTGAAAGAGTAAAGACCGCTAATATCCTGATTAAAACGAAACGTACGGGAACTCCAGAAGCCTTTGCTACCCATTTGGGCGTGAGTAAACGGCAATTATATAATATTTTGGATTTTTTCAAGGAATACGGAGCCACTATAAAATATAGCCGGAGCCAGGAGACTTTTTACTTTATGCAAGATGACTTCGAATTGCATATCCATTTCTCTATTATGCCTATAAATACAGGTGAAATAGAGAGAATTTCTGGTGGATTTTTGCAAAATTATTCTTCCGTGCAATTTCATTTCATGGAGCAACCATATATTTAGACATGCATTCTTAAGCCGGCAAGTATGCGTGCTGTGCCAGACAGGTTTCTGGTTGAAAACAAATTGAATACAAATGATGGACATTGAGAAGTTAGACTTAACGATTCTTGAAGAAGAAGAGCTTGTAGTTACGAACGGGGGATATGGTTACTATCCCGGTTATAGTTCACAGAAAGATAGCGAATCGTTCTCTATAGGAATTGCCTTTTTCAAGGGAATCATAGATGGCATTCTGGCGTAAGAAGACGCTTCTTTTTTCATTTACATAAACGTTTTTAAATTTTTGCATCATGAATACATTGAGTCTTGGCGATTTGAAGGAAATTTCTTTAGAAGAAATAACCGAAATCAATGGAGGCAATCAAACAACACCAGCAGAGCAAACCGCCTATAATACTGGCTACGAAATAGGCACAGGTATTAAAAAGGCGCTTGCTGTAATAGGTATTTGGACTCCATTCTTTTAACTAGTATAAAATTAGGGCACTTATAAAAGCTGCCCTAATTTGATTTTTGTTCTTATGATATATTTCCTTAAACGCCCCTATTATATTGAAGAAAGAAACACTTCAATAAGCGATAATTTGAAGGGATTTCTTATTGCTTATGCTGTTTGTATGGGCGCAATGTTTTTACTTTCTCCGGTATTGAGAATACTTGATTTAATAATTACAGACACACACCACTTTTCAATATATGAACAGATGCTCAAGACTTCAAGTCTGATTAAAATCAAATATGGCAACCTTACATTTTTATTCGTGGTGTTGGTAGGGCCATTTGTTGAAGAAGTGATTTTCAGATTGCCACTAGACCTTAAGAAGAGCAGTATAGCATTATCAATAGGTGTGCTGACCTATAGATTTACAGGTAATGGTTTTTTGACTTTCGATTTTTTATCTGTGTATACCTATCTCAGGTTACTGTTTGCCATTGGACTGATGATACTTATATTTTTCTATTTGCCAGTTTCTGCGCTGTCTTTGATTAGGGAAAAATATTTCTCTTATTGTTTTTATTTCACAGCGTTTATATTCGCAGCAGTACATCTCACTAATTTTTACCCGTTTAATAGTAACGTTCTTCTTTTCTATCCATTTTTCGTTTTGCCTCAATTTATTATGGGCCTTTGTATTGGTTATGTAAGAGTCAATTGTGGATTTTTCTATGGATGGCTATTGCATGCTTTAATCAACTTGCCGAGTTTATTGATGCACTAAATATTACTGTCAAGAAGTGATTCAGTATCTTTAAAAAATGGTGTTTTGTCAAAATGTGAAAAAAATAAGAAATGAAAGGCAAAAGTATTGGTTTTTATTTGAATCTGTTTGCAGCCTCGTTGGGAGCAAGCATATTTCTAAAAAGTATGTGGTA
>NZ_DAIQRQ010000065.1:0-3098 GCF_036786105.1 Ohtaekwangia sp. | reverse complement strand
TGAATCTGTTTGCAGCCTCGTTGGGAGCAAGCATATTTCTAAAAAGTATGTGGTATTTGATTAATGCTGCCATTAGGGAGGGGAGTCCCTTATCTGGCGCTTTCTGGGATAGGTTCTTCGCAGACTTTCATTTTATGAGTTTAAGTACTCTGGTTCTTTTAAGTTTAGTGTTCACTGTACTTTTGCTTACCCTAAGTATGGCGAAAAATACTAAGGAGTCAGCTTAACTGTCTTTACGGAGTTTCATATCAGAACCTGATAGGATGAATTCATGGGTACTCTATATATAGTTCGCTCATCGAATTTTTAAGTTAGTATGATAAAGGTATAATTTAGGCTACAAAAAAAATATAATCTATAAAGAAATGATTTTCTAGAACTAAGCTTTTATCGGTCTTGAAAATGAATTCGCTAAAAGACAAAGCTTTTAAATATGCAAATGAGAATACGCTAATATTCATCATTTTCTTCGTTGTGTTGAGGGTTCTGTTGGCAATTTTTTTTTCGATTCTGTTATCGTATTATGATCATGAACCGTTAGGTGGCGCAAGTTTTGACAGTTTGATTGAGGAGTTTTTACTGGCTGTATGCATTGCCCCTTTTTTTGAAACGTATCTTTGTCAGTATATACCATTTCATTACTTGTCGAAGTATATTCGGGCTCGTTATATTATTTTGCTTTCATCTTTGTTGTTCGGCTCTTTTCACCTTGCTTACAGTTTGCCTTATTTTGTGAATGCTTTTTTTGCAGGAATGATTTACGCTATGGCCTTTTTTCTGAAGCGACAATCGCGCCCATTGATTTATACAGCAATAATTCATGCAGCCTATAATCTGATCGGGTTTATTGACAACTGGATAAACATGCTAAAATGAAATCTTATAAGAAATATCTTTAAAAATGGCTACGAAATATCTCATTTTGTGTATCGCTCTTTGCTTTATTCCCTTTTTATCAAATTGTCAGACTGGCGAGGATTACAATCTTCAGTTGGATACATTGTCTGGTAAGGAGGCAATGTTAAACGAAATGTACGCGAAGTACTCAAGCAAAGCGGTTCTTCAAAAATTCAAGGGAGATACAAGTTGTGTAGAGCTATACTATAAAAATACCCGAATGGCGGTTATGCCTTATGATTATGCGCGTTTTATAAATTACGACTTTTTAAAGACGATAAAATATGAAGTGGTTTCCCTGAAGAGGAACAGGAAACTATTAAAAGTAAAAATCTATGTAGAAGAAAAAAATGCAACGCAATAATTCCACCTAAGCTTCATACCGCAAATTCAATAATCGCCATAAAACAAAAACTCTGAAAGATTATAAGATATATGGATAATTGCGACTAACAAAAATGCTATCGAACGCCTTCCTGTTTTTAGTAAGCCAAAGACGTAACATCCCGAGTAAATAAGTCCAGATAAAAAGGTTAAAGCTACATGAAGAAAGCTATCATAATGTGTTAACGAAAACAATAAGCTTGTGGCGAAGATACTCCAAACATACTTTCTTGAATTGTTTCTTAGCATGTAGGCAAACAGTTCAAAAACCAGTAGCTGAACGATCACAGCCTCGATGAGGGGGCCAATAACACATATGAAAATTATTGTTTCAAGTACATTAAAATCGTGTGTCCCTATACCTTTTATGCCGAGCGTTTCAGCTATAAGGTGAAAGATAAAACTTAAAATTATTTTAATAACAAGTGAAATTGTACAAACTATCCAGAGGTCTATTTTTAGATATTGTGACTGCAAACCTCCGCTGTCCACCGCTCTATATTCCATTATATAAATTGTTTCTCACGACTTAATAACTATAAAAGAATTCCCAACCGTGCATTGAATTGGTTGGGAATTCGCCGTAGTTTTTACATTGAATTTCAAAGACAATCAAAAACCACTTGGCCTTAAAATCAATTAGTAAAGGTGTTCAAAATCCTGAGAGTTCCACCACTTATATGCTTTCGCGATACCAGTTCCTACTGCGACTCCCAAGTCATAAAACAAGTTATCTCCCCCATTGATTTCTTCAATCTCTGATTGATCAAGTAAAGTAACATTCAACTCGTCCAAAGAAAAATCTTTAGTTTCCATATTCTGATTTAAATTATTGTTGAATAAATAAAGTTAATGACGAGATAGAGAATATAACCAAGTACCAAACCCAATCCAAATAAAAAGGGGGATGATTTGATGAGTGAAATCAAGTTCTCTACACCTTTCATTTTGCCAAATTTTAAAATTGACTGAAGGTTATGCCTTTGCTAGCTCGGTTTTAATTCCGGTATAAACACCATTTATAAGGTCATATACTGCTATAGCACCGACTCCGATGCCTATACCAATCAAAATTGGATTTCCTCCATTTAGTTCTTTGCTCTCATCCTGCGATAGTTCAACAACGCCAAAATTTTCCAATGTTAAAGAATTCATTTTATGGTTTTTTTAAAATTATTGTCAAAATCTGTTTGACAGTGTCCTTTGCAAAGGACTTACTAAATATAGGTAATCAACTAAAAGGCCAAAAAATAAATGGATCTTTTTTTTGTTATTTATACATATATACACAAAGTGGGGTATATGCTATTGCTTAATAGTACCTTGCATATAAGTATATGTATACCTTAAAGCCAGAACATGTAGTATTAAAAATGATTTACATTTATTGGTGAAGATTAATAATTATATATTTATTACTGGGAGTATATACATTGTTTTGCAGAACATCAATTCATGAGTTTAAACATCTTTCTTCTTATAGCAGTTGTCTCCATAAACTCAAAAAGAAAATGGCTATTATTTTCGTATCCCATCGTCCAGATATGGTTAAAGAAGCTAATCGGGTTTTTATGTGTTTTGCAGAATGGTAAAACAATCTTTTTATCCCAAGATTAAAAATTCAAGGAGGTAAGTGATTTCCTTGAACAAGAAGAATAGAGAACTACTACAAGTAAAAATCTGTGTAGAGTAAGGTCTTTGATGGCATTCTTTACAATCTTTTTTTACTGCCTTCTCTTTATTCTTCCAGAACCATCTGCTTGCGAATCTTCTTCTCCTCTTTTTTTATCCGTTCAGCCAGTTCAAGGCTGGCACCC
>NZ_DAIQRQ010000064.1:13663-29675 GCF_036786105.1 Ohtaekwangia sp. | reverse complement strand
GCTGAGGAGCATTGATTTATTCCGGATGCAGTATTAAAAAAATAAATCCTGCTTTTCGCAGGATTTTTATACAGTATGCTTGTATAATTTGTTGATCCGTATGAGTCAGGGTTAACCGTTAATAGGTGCGGTCGGGTCCTGTTGGGCTACATGCAACGCCTGGCATGTGTCAAGTACATCCAGGCTGCTTGTGGCCGGTAGCCTGCCGCTATACCTAGTTGTTCGTAGCCCTTCCCTGCGCCGGTGTTACCAGTGTTGCAGCTATACTGTCGGCCATTTGCAAATGTATGCGTATGTGAGGCAGCAAGTCGTTCGCATAATCCTTCAGGCGCAACTCCTTTCCATTGTTTGCTTCTGCCTGGAATAAGGCTTCCGCCTTTTGATGGCCTTTTATCTGGCTGTGAATATAGGCTGTATCAAATGCATATCCGGATAAAGACATCAGTTTGTCTTTGATTGCCTGATTCTCGGCATCGAGGCCTGTAGGAAAATCTGCACCCAGATCACTTGCTATACCCTTCAGCTTGTCGAGAGCCGGCTGGTGTTCTGTGCGCATGGAGCTTCCATACATCCTGACAGCATCACTGTTTCCTTTCGATACGGCAAGTGTTCCCAATTCCACTTCACTGCGATTAACATACGATGCCTGCGCAATGAAATCACGGTCCTGCTGAATCAGATCATTCTTATGGTTATCATCGTCATCACAAGCACTTGCCCATGCTACTATAGCAAGCAGTGCTATACCCATCGTTTTTTTACATTGAATACGTTTCATAGTCTTTTTTACAGTTACTTTCTGTAAAAATTATTCCTGATAAAGAAGTATAAATACGAAATTGCGCTGGGTAACCGGTTTCCCTATACACTCCACACTTCCGGGCGATGATGCCGCTGC
Organism: Ohtaekwangia sp.; assembly: GCF_036786105.1. Taxonomy (NCBI): domain Bacteria; kingdom Pseudomonadati; phylum Bacteroidota; class Cytophagia; order Cytophagales; family Fulvivirgaceae; genus Ohtaekwangia; species Ohtaekwangia sp. Next base: position 28,777 of record NZ_DAIQRQ010000064.1, on the reverse strand, counting down.
GGTATCGATGCAGGGCAACTGCCAAGCTATTAATGTGTAACTGATAACAATTTACCTGAGAGGCAAATTTATTTCCCTCGTCCCCAATGGCTACCGGAAACAGAATAACACAGATCGTTATGGGGTAGTTGTTAATATACTTTTCCTGATAACAATTAACGTGTATCGATTAACGAATAACAGTCAACCGTCAATGGTTTCCATCATGTCCTGTAACTGCTTTGCATTGAACGCTGCATACCCGGCCTGATCGTTATCGAAGTATATATATACATCTTTACCGGCCGCTGCCCAGTCGCTCATGCGTTTGGCCCAGCGTTTCAGTGTTGCTTTTGTATAGCTGCCCTGATATTTACCGCCCGGGCCATGCAGGCGTATATATATAAAGTCTGCTGTAATTTTCAGAGGTGTGAGGTGGCCTTCCAGCTCGTAGATACAAAACGCACAATTATATTCCTGAAGCAATGTATATACCTCTTCTGTATACCACGAAGTATTCCGAAATTCAAATGTATAACGGTTGGTGCGCGGCAACTGCTTCAGAAACTCCTGCAGGCGTTCAAAATTGAGTTTCCATCCGGGAGGCAACTGAAAAAGAACAGGGCCGCGTTTTCTTCCAAGAGCAGACGAATTTTCAAGAAAGTTATGAAGGGCCTCGCCCGGCTCCTTCAGCTTTTTCATGTGTGTAATATAACGGCTACCCTTTACGGCAAATATAAAATCCTTCGGGGAGGCATCTTTCCATTTCTTAAAAGTTTCCGCATCCGGTAAATGGTAGAATGAATTATTGAGCTCTACCGTTCGAAATGTTTTCTGAAAGTACGCCAGCTGCTGATCTGCCCGTATATCTGCCGGATAAAAAGTACCGATCCAATGTTTATAGTTCCATCCTGATGTACCGATATATACATGTCCCTTTTTCATGCACCTTGTTTGAACGATCTATTCATACCATTCAAACACTTCCTCTCCTATTGCATTGGCCAGGCCCTGCGTGGCATCTGTCAGTCGCCAGCCGTTCTTCAGGCATTTCAATACACCGAGATGTTTTTTATTCAATGTTATATCCAGTTGATGACATACACCGTTATCGCAACTGGAGATAACCGGTATACCCACGCCTTTATATTCCTTCCCCCTGTATTGAAAATGCAAAGGCACAGGCATTGTTTTGGCAGGATCGTTCTTCAGTTCGGTAATAAAATCTTCAAGTATGCGAATGAGATTTTTATACTGCGTAGCATCCGATACACTCCATTTATCTTTATCGGCACGCTTGTGTGCAAGCTTGAATTTAAGTCCAACCATAGACGTGGAGTAATCATTGGCATTCAGCTTCTCCACATATTGATGCGATACTATAAACCAGTGATATGCAGTTCCCACCGGCACGCCCGAGCCTTCGGGGGCATGACCTGCTCTGCGTTTTACAACATCGTAGGTAAGCTCCCAGCGGTCGGGCGTTACTTTTGTCTCCTTCCACACCCCTTTGTCATAATTCCACTTATGACTCCGTCCTACCTGCATACCGGTATATCGCTGGCCTTTATATTCCTTGAAGGCATCATACGATTTGCCCAATATCCTGCCGTCCGTTTTTCCATTAACCTTCGCTCCGTTCGGTTTGCGCGGCTCTTTCTTTATAGAAGTTTTCACTGCCATAATCGTGCTGTTCAATATCTGTTCGATGCATATATGAAATAAAAAATCCTGCCTGTAAAGTTTCAGCGGTGAATACAAACAAGCGACATCGATCTGCAATGAACTCAGCAGTACCCGGCAGCACAGCCATCTATGTTAACAATCAGGTCTGTGGCTTCAATACAACTTTAACGCAGTTATCTTCCTTGTTATTGAATATATCATACATCGCAGAGGCATCTGCAAGAGGCACCGTATGCGAAATGATGTCGTCAAGTTTTACTTTACCTTCTACTACAAAAGCGAGCAGCTGATCAATGTAGCGCTGCACAAACGCCTGGCCGCCCACAAGTTTTATTCCCTTGTCAAACCATTTGTACAACGGGAAGTTATCGTATGGAGATCCATATACCCCCACAACCGATACAACGCCTCCCCTGCGTACGGCATCCAGGCAATACTCCAACACTTTCATGCTACCTTTCTCAGCCTGCAATACATTTACGACTTTCTCCATCACGGTACGATCCGCCTCCATTCCCACGGCATCAATGCATACATCGGCTCCATATCCATTGGTAAGTGAACGTATAACTTCTACCGGATTAACATCTTTTGCATTGATGGTTTCCGAATTGGCGGCCATTCGGGCCGCTGCCAATCTATACTCCTGTATATCTACGCCAATAACCCGGGCAGCGCCTTTCAGCCATGCGGCTTTCTGGGCCATAATGCCCACGGGGCCACAACCAAACACTGCAACCGTTTCTCCTCCTTTCATATTGGCCCAGTCCACTGCACTCCATCCGGTAGGAAATATATCGGTGAGAAACAACGCCTGCTCATCCGTGAGTATATCCGGAACTTTACGCGGGCTGTAATCGGCATATAGTATACGCGCATATTCTGCCTGCCCGCCATTATAGCCACCGTATAAATCGGTATAGCCATACAAGGCTCCGCCGGCTCCCTTTCCCTTGATAATCTCTCCTTCCGGGCCGTATGTTTTATGATTCGAGTTTTCACAATGTACAGGCAACTCCATATTGCAAAAATGACAGTGACCACATGCTATCGGAAAAGGCACCACTACACGATCGCCTTGCTTCAGATTGCGAACATCCTTCCCGACTTCTTCTACTATACCCATAAACTCGTGGCCCATTACCATCGGTCTGGGCTGCGGCACCATGCCGTTATAAATATGGAGATCAGAACCACAAATAGCGGTAGACGTTACACGAATAATGGCATCGCGCGAATCTTCCAACTGTGGATCTTCTACGGTTTCTACGCGAATATCTTTGGGTTTGTGAAATACGACTGCTTTCATATATACTTTGGTTTGACTTGAGATTGATTACGGGATGTGTAGACGGGCGAAAAGATGATTTCCGTAAATACCGGCCGGAGCCATAGCATATCCGGCAACGTGTATGCGTATGATCGTTGTCTCTGGTGATGATGTACATTCGGAAATCACACGATCACTCCACCACATGTTAAAAAAATATACCGCTTACGCTTTATACGTTCCGGATGCCGGTTGATTCGCAAATACCACAGAGTAATTTTCAAAAGCAGGTTCATTGTCCGTTCTCTTACACAAGCGCGACAATTGTATACAGGAATAATCCTTTAGGAACGTTTCGTTCATCAACACTCATATCGCATGTATACACTTGGAATCAACGCAACCTTTCACGACTCATCTGCCTGTCTTGTAAAGGATGGCAAATTGCTGGCGGCAGCAGAAGAGGAACGCTTTACACATTTTAAACATGGTAAGCGCCCCATACCTTTCTCCACTTACGAGCTGCCGTTTCATGCCATTGACTATTGCCTGAAAATAGCAGGCATTCACCTGAATGATGTAGATCATTTTGCCTATGCTTTTGATCCGTACATGATCATTCCGGATGCACTGAAAGGAAACGCTTCAATCGGGATTCCCTTCGATGCCAAACCTTCGGATTCGAGTAATTTATGGACTTCTCCCTGGGACCCGCTCTTCTTGTCAAGCATTCTGCATGCGCCTGCACAACTTGTTGACGGATATCCGCACCATTTGCAAAAGCGCTTTTATAACAGTTATATACCGAAAGAAAAATGGCATTGGGTGAATCACCATCTTTCGCATGCTGCCAGCGCTTTTCATGCTTCACCCTATACAAACGCTGCTGTGATGACACTGGATGGCCGTGGTGAACTGGCCACAACATCCTATTATACCGGCAGTGGCAATGACCTTACGCTGCTCGACCAGGTAATGATGCCACATTCCCTGGGCTTGTTATACGAACACATAACAACACATCTTGGCTTTCTGCATTCTTCCGATGAATATAAAGTAATGGCACTTGCCTCGTATGGGAAACCGGAATTTGTAAAGGAATTTCGTTCTATCATCCACCTGGAAAATAGTGGCCGTTACACAATAGATCAGATCGATCTTTCGCAACTGTTCGGCCCCATGCGCCTGCGTGGTGATGAGTTTACATCGCGTCACTTCAATATAGCACACTCGCTGCAATATGTATTGCAAGAGACCGTACTGGAACTGAGTCAATGGCTTTACGACAAGACACAGGAAGCAAACCTTTGTATGGCCGGAGGTGTGGCGTTAAATTGTGTACTGAACGCTTACCTGCGCGACAAAGGAGCTTTCAAAAATATATGGGTACAACCCGCAGCAGGTGATGCCGGAACCGCGCTGGGAGCGGCACTTTGGGTGGATGCCAAACAACGGCATGACCATACGCGTTCCTTTGAAATGGAACACGCTTACTGGGGCCCGGGCTATGATGATGATGAGATTGAAAAATTTCTCCAATGGTCGAAGATACCCTATCGCAAGCTGAACGCGGTAGCCGAAGAAGCGGCTGCATTATTGGCGGAAGACAAGATCATTGGCTGGTATCAGGGAAGAATGGAATTTGGTCCGCGTGCGCTGGGCAGTCGTTCAATATTGGCTTCTCCCATTCAGGCCTCCATGCAGGCGCGACTCAATGAAGTAAAAGATCGCGAGGATTTTCGACCTGTAGCACCTGTAGTATTGGAGGAAGATGCTGCCGAATGGTTTGAGAATGCGGGATACTCACCCTTTATGTTATTTGTTTATGACGTAAAAGCGGATAAAGCCGCCCGGATACCGGCCGTGCGACATGTAGATGGTACTGCGCGTATTCAAACTATAAATCAAACTCAGCACCCGCTGTATTATGATCTGTTAAAAGCATTCAAACGAATTACAGGTGTACCGGTATTGATCAACACCTCTTTCAACACGTTGGGTAAGCCAATCGTATGTACACCACGCGATGCCATTGAATGTTTCTGGACATCACCTTTCGATGCATTGGTGATCGGATCGTTCCTGCTGGAAAAGAAACCTGCATCTGGTATTGCCACGATTGAAAAAGAAGAAACATTACTGATGACTGACGCCGGGTAAATTATCAGGCGCCACACCTGGCATAAAGGATGTAGCCTTGTATAGAAGCTGTTGTTCAACATGTTTCCATACAAAGGCTACATCGTTAGCCAGCTCCGGCGGAATAACTTTGTGCAGATTTGTATTGAGTGGCGACCAGCGGTTGGGATCGGAATATGTTGAAAATATAATAACACTTGGCACCTGCAATGCCGCCGCTACATGCGACACACCGGTATCGTTGCTTACCAGCAGTGTGCTGTGTGTAATGATCTGTGCCAGTTCACCTATACCTATCTGGCCACAGGTATCTACAATATTTATAACCGGTTGTTGTATCTGGCTGGCAACTTCACGCAGTAAATCACGCTCGTCTTCCGAGCCGGTAAGTACAATGGTATATTCCCTTGCGATCAGATTGTTGGCGATTGCAGCAAAGTTTGCTGCCGGCCATCGGCGAAGTACATTTCGTGCCCCGGGATGTATACATATATAGTTATGAGAAAGCAGGTTGAGCGACTGTTGAATCATTTCAAAATTCCGTTGTTCCTCCGGCAGGATTGGAAATTCCAGTGCTGTACCCTGACGCGGTATCTCTAACGCATCGGTCAGTTTCAGAAAGCGTAGAATTTCGTGCTCATCGTCTCCTGACTCCGGGAAATATACCGGGTTAAATACCTGCTCGCCAGGTTCGCGAAGTCCGGCGGTGTAGCGTGCACCGAACAGGATACTCATCGCATTTGTTTCTGTACCATTTCCCTGCATCTGCAGAAAAAGATCGAAATGTTCATATTGCATGGCCGCAATGAACTCCAGCAGTTTATCGGGTATAACTTCCTGTTCCGGCAATCCCGGCCATCCCGGAAACTCAATAAAATCATCAAAGTATATAGAAAAGCGTTTTACAAAATTCCTCTCCCACGGCAATCCAACCAGGGTAATCCGGGCATGAGGAAAGGCTTTGCGTAAAGCGCGCACCGCAGGAATGATGCATAACATGTCGCCCAGGTAAAGTGCCCGAAGGATACCAATGCGCTGAATTTCATTTTTGTTAAAACCGTTCATAGCTATATTTCTCATTTATATACTATAAAGTAATGCCAGGCATCATTTTTTGTGCGATGCACGCATGAGCCCTTTTATATCTGTTGTTGTGCCGACTTACAGACGTCCTGCGCTTCTGATTAAATGTCTGGATGCATTGATCAACCAGTCTTATCCGGCCAATCGTTATGAGATCATTGTAGTAAGCGATGGTCCTGATCCGGAAACTTTTGATGCGGTAAATACCTTTCGAACAGACAAGCCGGTAACCATTCATATCCTGGCATTGCCTGAAAAGCGTGGTCCTGCTGCGGCCCGAAATTTAGGGTGGAGAAGCTCACAGGCTGCGCTCATCGTTTTCACAGATGATGATTGTTTGCCACATCCCCAGTGGATTCGTGCCTTCAGCGATGTATACCGCATCACCGGAAAGCGAATGATGGCGATGACAGGCCGTACCATTGTGCCGCGCTCCACCCCTCCTACCGATTACGAACAAAATATAGCAAACCTTGAGCGTGCTGAATTTATAACGGCCAACTGTGCCATTACACGCAACGCTCTGCAAACCATTAATGGTCTGGATGAAGCCTTTACCATGGCGTGGCGTGAAGACAGCGATCTTCAATTCAAATTAATGAAGCGTGGCATTCGTATATATCCGGTGGTAAATGCCTGCGTTACACACCCGGTACGCAAAGTGTCGTGGGGTCGCTGTCTGAAAGAAGAGAAGAAGGGAATGTTTGATGCGTTGTTATTAAAGAAACATCCGGAGTTTTGCAGAATGAAAATCAATGTACGGCCTCCGTGGCATTATTATGCCATGATCCTGTTTTTCGTGCTGGCATGGTCGGGATTGATTTCTCAAAATATTCCCATGCTATATTTCTCCTGCTGCGTATGGCTGGCCATGGTAATGCTGTTTGCGTGGAAGCGTCTGCAAAATACAGCGCATACGCCTGCGCATATTGCAGAGATGATTTTTACCTCTGCATGGATACCATTCCTCTCGGTATACTGGCATTTGTATGGATCGATCCGGTTTCGCTCATTCTGCGTGTGAGTACGCACCGGTGTGGGCATGTATACCGGATTGCTCCAGCAAAACCTGCATTGCTTTCACAACTTCTTCCGGTGTAACCATGGGCACCGGTTCCCTGTAGTAATGATCGTGTACATAGCGAATCACTTCATTGCGACTGCGCATGGATTCGGATATATCAAACGGAAGTATAGCGGCCGGCACTTTCCAGGGAGCATGCTGAGGATTGGTAAGTGCATAGAGTACCACTACCGGTGTTTGTGTGGCCGCAGCGATATGTGCCGTACTGGTATTGACGGTTACTACCAGGCGCGCATAGCGCACCAGCATGATAAATTCATCCAACGAAAACATACCAGCTACCGAAAATGCTTTTCCCGGCAGGGAGCGTTCTATTTTGGTTGTATAATCTTCTTCACCGGTTGCCCCTGTCAATAACAAAGGTACCTTGAACAAGTCTGCTGCCTGTCGTGTTACGTCCATCCAGCTCCTTTGAGGATACTCACGTTTTTTCTCGCTGACGCCCGGATGCAATAGTATAAAAGGTTTGGTATCGTCTACGCCCGCCTTTTGCAGTTTCGCTTTGGCAGATGTCCAGGCCTGATCGGGAAGATTGAGCGTGAGGCGATCGTCCTTTACTTTGGCACCAACACTCCTTACGAGAAAAAGATCACGCATCACCTGGTGACGGATCAATGTATAGGGCTCCTCGTCCGGTAACCAGTGCGATAACAGGCCGTACGGATTTTCCCTGCAGTAAGCAAGCCGTAACGGTATATTGGCCATTGACAGCAACACAGCCGCGGGCAAGGCACTTTGACTATATACGGTAAAGATTACGGCAGCATCAAATTGCTTGGCCCTGAGTAATTGCAAAATATGATCATAACGATCGGGAGAAGATTGCAGCTTTACCCACGGCACATCAACAGTAATCACATCATCCACTCCGGGTATCAGGCGTGCGGCATCGCCTCCGGCCGAAGATGTCATTACCGTAATGGAGCTGTAAAAGGATTCTTTCAGGGCCCGTATAGCAGGCGATGACATGATTACATCCCCTATATTATCGAGGCGAACGCAAAGTATTTTGCGGCATGTATCCCAGCGTTTCATAACAATACCGGTATATGTTCACGTGCGGTTATATTTCCTTCCTGTATACGGCTGATGATGATAGAAGTGGAATGATCGGGCACCAGGGGTATAAAGGCTATATCACCACCGTACTTCCGTACAGTATCGGCTTCCGGCAAGCTGGCCTCTGTATAATCTCCACCTTTTACGAATACATCGGGCTTTACAATCTCCAGTACCGATATGGGTGTATCATCGCTCTCCGCTCCAAAAGGTATAATATAGTTTACGCAGCTCAATCCGGCCAGCACTTTCATACGATCGGGTAATGCGTTTACCGGACGCGCGGGTCCTTTCAATCGCCTGATGCTGTCGTCTGTATTCATACCCACTACCAGTATATCTCCCATCATCCGGGCTTTCTCCAGGTAGGTAACATGACCGCTGTGGAGTATATCAAAACACCCGTTGGTAAATACAATGCTCCGCCCCGCCTGCCGGTTAACGGAAATAATGTCTTCCAACTCATTGATGGAATGTATATATTTTTCGTGTGAGTCGAAATGCATCAATAATTCTTTCTGCGAACATACCGCGGTACCTTCTTTCCGGATAGCTACCGAAGCTGCGGCCGTTGCAATCGCAGAAGCCTCTGGGGGTGAAGCTCCGCTTATACATGCCAGTGTAAAGGCACTGATATACGTATCGCCTGCTCCCGACACATTGGGCGATACAATGGAAGGAGCATTTGTCTTGTAAACAAACTTCTCCCGTTTAAATACAAGGGAGCCTTCAGCATCAAGCGTTAGTGCAGTTATCGCTGCACCGGTGCGCATATACAGATCTTCACCATAGTCGCGGAGTTGTGCCGCGCGATCGTGCCCCAGCGGAGGAAGATCCAGTAACCGCACTGCTTCTTCATAATTAGGCTTGATCAGTGAAGGTTTTAATGGTTGAAAGAATGAAAGCCGTTTTGAATCCACTGCTATAAAGAATGGCTGCTTGTTCTTTACCGCAGCCAGCGCTTCGATCAATCGCGGAGTAATAACGCCCTTGTTATAGTCTGACAGAATAATGGCATCGTAGGTACTTAATGTATAGTATATTTTCTCCAGGAGCGCCTCTTCGCACCATGCTGCCACAGGGGTTTCATCGCCATCATCATACCGGATAAGCACATGGTTACTTGCCATTACACGGGTCTTTACAATGGTTTGCCGGTCTTCGGCCATCAGTATATTTCCGTTGCCTATACCTGCACGCTGCAGCAGCTCAAGCGCAGTTCGTCCGGCTGCATCACTGCCTACTACTGAACAGAATGATACTTGTGCTCCAAGGGCCGCTATATTGCATGCCGTGTTGGCTGCACCCCCCAGCAGCTCGGTTCGATCTTCTACATCCACTACCGGTACGGGCGCTTCGGGGCATAAGCGCGAGCTCACCCCTTTCAGGTATACGTCAAGTATAAAATCGCCAATCACCAGTATACGCTTGTTTGCAAATTGCTGAATGATGGTACTGAATGCTGCGTCTATTCTTCCTGTGTCTGCCATGCTTTCTCCAATATTCGTTTCGAGGCCTCCCGCAAGTTCTTTACGGTATAGGTAGGCCTGCATTGTTCATTCCAATTCCACTCGGTTTCATTGCCATTGTTAATAAGAATGGTTCTGCAACCCGCCTTATTACCGGCTTCTATATCCGAGAGTATATCTCCGATCATCCACGATTCCGAGAGCTCTATATTAAAATCGCGGGCGGCCTGCAGAATCATACCCGGCTCCGGCTTACGGCAATAACAGGCAATGGCATACGCCTGCACCACTCCGGCCGGATGATGTGGACAGAAGTAAAACCCATCGAGATCTTTCAGCAACAGAAACAATCGTTCCTTAACGCCAAGCAAGTCGTGCACATCAAAATAACCGTGCGCCACGCCTGCCTGGTTGGAGATCACAATCAGCAGATATCCCTGCTCTTTGAGACGTGCCAGCGATTCTTCCGCGCCTTCACTCAATACAATTCTCTCCGGATCTACATTATAGGGTATATCTTGTATCAATGTTCCATCTTTATCCAGGAATACTGCTTTCTTCATTCGTTAACGATATCACTTGTTTACGGTGAACTCCACGACTATAGGAATCACTTCCATTCATCTCTTTTACCTGGCCGTTCTTCTTACCGCGAATGGCTTTATGCTCCGGTTCCAGATTAAAGAGTTTAGTTTCTACCAGGCTACAGATAGTATGCAGCAGATGCAGGTGCATTTCCTGCACACGTTGCGTGCTGTTGGATGGCACCACTATGTCTACATGTGCATACTGCCACATTTCGCCACCACCTTTTCCGCTCAGGGCGATGCAATACATTTGCTTATCGAGCGCCATCTTCATGGCACGTACAATGTTGGGCGACATACCACTGGTGCTGAAGCACACCAGCACATCGCCTTTCTGTCCGTATGCCTCTACTTGCCGCGCGAATATATCTTCGTATCCAATGTCATTGGCCCAGGCGGTAATCACCGAGCTATCGGCTGTCAGTGCTATAGCGGGCAGTCCTTTTCTATAAGGAAGTTCGAAGCGTCCTACCAGTTCGGCCACCAGATGCTGGCTTTCGGCTGCGCTTCCTCCATTACCGCATACCAATGTCTTTTTGTTGCGCATAAAACATTCGGCAAGCAGATCGGCCGCTTCGCGTATAGGGCCTGCCAGTACATCTTTGGATAATGCGAAGGTTTCAATCGCCTGTTCAAAGGCCCGCTGTATAAATTGCTGCTCGCGTGTATCTTCACCGGTTGTGACAGAAGTAAGCAACAACCGGTCGTAGATTGCATTCATGGCATCCGCTACATGTGCCCAGGTAAAGGTTGCATTCACGCGTTTGATGGCATTGCGCCGCATACTTTCGGCCAGCGTTGCGTTGGTCAATATCTGGCTGATGCGCAATGCCAGTGCATCCGGATCATTGGGGGGAACAAGGAAGCCTGTCTCACCATGTTTTACTGTATATTTTATACCTCCCACTTCCGATCCTACAACGGGGGTGCCACACGCCATCGATTCAAGCGGTGTGATGCCAAAAGGTTCATACCACGGTGTCGTAATAAATACATCAGCAGCTGCATAGTAGTATTTCAGCACATCGCGATTCTTGCGGCCGGCAAACGTTACATACGCTTCTACACCTGCTTCGCGGGCAATAGCATGGAGTCGGCCAATCTCTTTGTCGGTGGCAGGATCAACGGTTTCTGTTTCCCCACCTACAATAAGCAGGCGTACAGGTAAATTATTACTTCGTACTTTTGCCAGCGCACGCACTACATTGTCTACACCTTTGCGCGGCACCATTCTGCCGAGTTGCAAAATGATATACTCGCTGGCATCCAGCGAGAGCACCATGCGGGCGAGCAACTGATCGATGGGGTAAAATTCCTGCGGATTAAATCCACAGGGTACAACCGATATCTTTTTAGGCGATGCTTCGTAGTAATGAATAAGATCTTCCTGGTCTTGCGGGCACTCCGCAATAATATGATCGGCTTCCTGAACAATTCGCTTCTCTATATCAACACGCTCGGCAGGGAAACGATCGTTGTCGCCCTGGTGTAACTTTCGCACATGGCCCAGCGCATGAAACGTTACCACAAAAGGTATCTGCAGTGCAGCTTTGATACCACTTGCTACCATAGCCGACATAAAGAAGTTAGCATGTACTAATGTATATAGCAGTCCCTCCTGCTGTATGAACCTGAGCATGTTTTCTGTAAACTGCGGCATATAGGGCAACAGCTGTTCTTTTTCCAGTATCTCTACAGGGCCGGCTTCAATATGAACGATGCGTACTTGCGGCATCCAGTTTACAACCATGGGCAGGTTCCGGTTGTCCCAACGGGTATATATATCAATATGATATCCCTTGGCAACAAGATGCCTCGCCAATTCACCTACATATACATTTTGTCCGCCACTGTCTACGCCGCCCAGCGTAGCCAGGGGTGATGCATGTTCACTGATAAAAGCAATTCGTCTCTTCGTTTTCATATTCCGTTTCCTCCTGTAGTTGTCAATTCGGCTACACCTTCATATACCGGGTAACGCTGCATCACACGGGCAATCAGCTCTTCCCAATCCCGCACAAAGCGTTCGATCGAAAATCTGTTCATGGCCGCGTGTCTGCCCGCTGTGCCCAGCCGCCTGGCAAGCGCAGGGTTTTCTATTAATTCTTTCATCCTGTCGATGAGATAGTATATATCTGTATGCAGAAAACCGGATTCACAATCACGTATAACGGTTACCATCTCGGTGGTGGCAAGGCCTACCACGGGTATACCGATCATCATTGCTTCCAGCACGGCAAGCCCCAAACTGGTATATCGTATAGGATTGAAGAAAAATCTGTAACGGCTGATGAAGGCTGGTAACTGCGGATGTAACACTTCTCCAAGCCCGCCGCAGATCTCGGTATTCATACCAACAAGATCCAGCGGAACATGCTTTCGCACTTCGTGAAAGATGTCGTAGCCAAGTCTGCGGCCACGTTCTGAGAGGTTATTGATCACGACAATACCTCTGGGTATATCGCCCGTATACGATACAGCCGGTGCTATAACGCCGTGATCAATTACAGCAGTAGGGGTACCGTTATTATCCCACATCAACGCATTGAATGGTGTAACGTGTACTAACGTTACCGTTTGCGAGTTTACAACGTGTTGGGTATCGGTCGGAACGCGCTGCGGCGGATCATGCTCCAGGTATATAGCCGGCAGGCCGCGCTGCTCTTCCGAGAGTATTTCGTATTGATCTGCCAGGTAGTTCCGGTTTGTCTGAAAGAGAATGCAGTCTATAACAATATCTTTCACCTGGCCCACCGGCACTTCAATCACATTGTCGCCAAAGGGAAATGTTGTGCCTCGGCCTATATAGCCTTCCTGGCGTGGATCTCCCAGCGGTATGTAAATATCAATGTTGCATTGCGACAGGTAGTAGAGGTAACTGCCGTGAATATGCCATGTAAAAATCCGGGGGCGTCTTCGATGCTCCATAACCAATGCGCGTTTAAATAGATTGAAGAGAAGCGTCTAAATAATGAAGCCCGCTGAGGAAGAGTGGAAAATTAACCCGGTTATAGACACTTCTCAACTAAACGCATGGCAAATGCGCATTATGTTGCCCACACGAGCCAGGCGTTGATTAAACCTGAAACATACTTTGCAATGTTAAGAGGCATGATATTTATAAATGAAATGCAGAACCATTCAGAGAGTATCTGTACATGAATGATGAAGCTCACGCCAAAACAGTCGCTATCGGAAGAAGAAATAAAGACAGGCCTTAAACTTATGATTGGTGACGGTCTTGCTGCCGAAGCGATGACTACACTTACCGGTGGCGCCTTTCTGGTAGCCATGGCCTTGCTTATGGGAGCCTCCAATTTTCAGATCGGTTTGCTGGCCTCGTTGCCGACATTCACCAACTTATTTCAACTTGCTTCCATCTGGCTGGTGCGCAAATTCAACAATCGCAGGGCTGTAGCAGTAGGCTGTGCGTTGTTAGCCCGTGTTCCACTGATCGCCGTTGGCATTCTTCCCTTCCTGGTGTCGGCAGATCATTTTGTGAACGCACTCATTGTACTGCTTTTTGTCTACTATCTCTTCGGCTCTATTGCCGGGCCGAGCTGGAACTCGTGGATCAAAGATATGGTGCCTGAAAAAACGCTGGGCGCGTATTTCTCCAGGCGCGGCAGTTATACACAAACGCTGAATGTTGTGCTTAGCGTTGTGCTGGCGTTACTGGTGGATTATGTGAAGCGTCATTATCCGGAAGCAGAAGCGGACACGTATGCAATTCTGTTCATTATTGGCGGCACCGTTGGTATTATGGGAGCCTTTATACTTTCGCGTGTACAGGAGCCGCAATCATATCTTAAAAAAGAAAATATACTGCGCCTGATCCGACAACCGCTGCAAGACCGGAACTTCCGGAAATTGCTCATCTTCAACTCTGCCTGGGTCTTTGCGCTCAATATCGCTACTCCTTTCTTTACTGTATTCATGCTGAAGAGTCTGCATATACAGCTTTCCTATATTATTGGTTTTACGATTGTAAGCCAGATATTCAGCATATTTACCATTCGCGCCTGGGGTATGTATGCGGATCGCTACAGTAACAAGACAATCATTGCCATTGGTGCTCCTTTATATATACTCTGCCTCATCGCATGGTGCTTTGTTGGTATATTCACACATCAGTATGCCAACCTCATCCTGCTGGTTTCCATTCACATTTTTACCGGTATATCTACGGCAGGCATAAACCTGTCGCTTACCAATATTGGATTGAAACTGGCACCGAAAGAAGACGCGATTGTCTACCTCACGTGCAAGAATATTATTACTTCGATATTCTCATCACTGGCACCAGTGCTGGGAGGTTTTCTGGCTGACTACTTTACAAACCGATCGCTTATTGTTGTGGCCACCTGGAGTAGTCCGGATGTAAATAAGCTCTTCAGGCTTGCCTTGTTTCATGAATGGAATTTTCTTTTCCTGATTGCTGCCATTCTCGCTTTTATTGCTGTAGAATTATTGCTGCAGGTAAATGAAGTAGGTGAAGTACATAAAGACCAGGTAGTGCGGATTATGCGCAGCAATCTGCGGAATAATTTGAAGGATCACTTCCTCATTGGAAACATGATAACGTGGCCCAAGCATGTGTTAACCCTTATCCGAAAGCGCACTACGCGTAAACGAATCACACACCCTCATCATCACCAGCCCAAGACCTCGCTGGAATAAAGATTGCAGTATTTGGTTAACCGTTGGCTGTTACACGTTAATGGTTATTAGTTACAGGTTAACCGCTAGCCAATACAG
>NZ_DAIQRQ010000064.1:8452-13563 GCF_036786105.1 Ohtaekwangia sp. | reverse complement strand
TTGGCTGTTACACGTTAATGGTTATTAGTTACAGGTTAACCGCTAGCCAATACAGCTTTCGAAGCTGGCAAATTACTTGTAACGATTAACGTGTAACGGTTAACGTGTAACGGTTAAAACGTTTCACAAAAACGATAAGCATTATGAAAAAGCAAAGCACAACCCGAAACGCATCAGCTTCACAGCAGGATCGAAGAACATCTCCTGCTTCAGCGGGCAAAACAAAAGAGCAATCCATATCAACGGATTCCCGGAAGAAAGATGTTCACCGGGAGAAACGATTGGGTGATGAGAATGAGATCAATGATGACACTACGATTTAGTTAATCGCGATCCGTTACACGCTAATTGTTACAGGCTATTCCGTTATAGTTATCCGTGTAATTCTGTGATTTCTGTGGGAAATAAATGCATTTTTTGTTCCCACAGATTTCACAGAATAGCACAGAAAAATTATATAACGATAACGGATAACGGCCCAACCTTATTCCGGAGATTTTCCTACGCCCGGGCCGGGAGCTTTTGTGGCTCTTCCGTTTCTGTCAAAGTAATAGTTTCGCGCATCGCTGCCAGAACCGATCGCTATCCAATATCCACTGTTGTTCTTGCTGCGATACACTTTACCACTCTCCCATCCTTTATATTGAGAACGTTGCAGCGTACTGCGAAGCGATGCGGGTACATCGGCCGACTCAATGGTTTCGTAATCGCTTTGTTTGTACTGATCAGATTCCTGAGACGAAGGTTGTGAGGAAGGAGTCTGGGACTCCGGTTCTGACTGCGATGGTCTTTGCTTGGTGCGTGCAGTATCATATTGCTGTGCATGAACCAGTGCAATGCTTACTATAAACACTGCAATAAAAAGTGCTGTGATTTTTTTCATGTTCAGAGGGTTTTAATAAGAACCATAAAAGGCATGCCGCTGTAAAAAGTCCGGTATAAAAGGTACAATTGTGGCGTTCTGTGGATTTACCTGTGGAGTGTAGAAAAACGATGGCGGTATTCTACAACAATCGCGAAAATGAATTACCGGTATAGCATGTAAAATAAAAGATACCTTTAACCTGTGTAATGGGCTCGCGCAAGGCAAAGACAAAGCATTCCCTCAGATCATTATTTGCTCCCTCCAAGGGATATACAACGTCTACAATAAAATCATCAGGAAAATAACTTTTGAAATTCTGCAGGCAGATCAGCTTATCTTCTGTCAGCTCGAAGTTGTAAGTATACCCGCGTTTGTGCAGCGCATCTATAACGCTGGTGGCCGTATCCATTTCAGTAACGATACGGCTCAGTAATTTTTCTGCAAGTGAAGTGTCCATCATTCTGATCTTAGGCCGTTACAGCTACGATCAAAAAATCATTCCGCGCTCATCTTACTGTGCACCGGTATATATCGCTATGCAGATGGCCGGCACTGTTACAAAATTTGTTTCTGTAATTTCCGATGGTAAAAAGGCAGATGCTATATTTTCGGTGTTCCACCGGGCATCTCGCGAATCAATCAGTTTCTTCCACAGCACATTTCCGGCAGGTACCCGGTACGTTGTATCATGCTCTGCAAAGTTGAGAAATACCATTACCTTGTTTTTGTCTTTGGATTTTCTGTGAATCACCAACATACCCGGTTCTATCACCTCTGCCTGTATATTATCTTTGTTATAACTGCGCAAAGCCGGGTGCTCTTTCCGTAAGCTGATTAACTCACTATACCAACGAAGCATGATGGCATGTCTTCCCTGCCGCCGGGCTAACCAGTTTAACTTGCATTGCAGAAATGTATTTCGATCGAATGGATCGGCAGGCTCACCTTCATCGCGAAAGTCTGCAAACTCTTTCTTTCTTCCTTCGCGTGTAGCGTTGATTAACTCCGGATTCTGATGATCGCAGAAAAACAGGAACGGTGCCTCTTCAGCATACTCCTCACCCATAAACAGCAAGGGAATATAGGGTGCTGTGAACAACGCACCCGCCACCAGTTTGAGTCGCTCAAAATCAACAAGCAAACTGAGTCGCTCACCTTTTACCCGATTGCCAACCTGATCATGGTTTTGAGTAAATGCTACAAAGTGATTTCCTCCAACACCTGCAGAAGACCTGCCAAACCTGCGCTTTCTGAATTTTACAAACTCTCCTGACAATACAAAACCGTCCGTATAGGCTTTCGCCAGTTGATGCATCGATCCGTAATCTTCATACCTGCGTTTGCCACGCGAATCAGCAAGTGTATACAGCGCATGGTGAAAATCATCAAGCCACTGTGCATCGAAGCCCATTCCGCCAATAATCGGTTGCTGCGTTACCCGTGGACTGTTGAGATCGCTCTCGGCAATAAGATATAGCGGCCGCCCCAGTGTTTCGCGCAACGATTTTACTTTTTGGTTAATCAGCTCCCAGATGGATACTGCACTACTGTCATACAGTGTGTGAATAGCATCTACCCGTAAACCGTCTATGTGATAGTATTCGAACCAGTAAAGAGGATTATTGGAAATATAGTCACGTACACCATCCGCCCATCGGTCGTCCATGTTCATGGCATCACCCCACGGAATTTTATAGCGTGATGTAAAATACGGTGCGTAGCGGTGCAGCACATTTCCTTCGGGGCCTACATGGTTGTAAACTACATCCAGGTATACGGCGATACCTTTTTGATGACACGCATTCACAAGACGTTTCAAGCCTTCGGGCCCACCGTATGTAACATGCGGCGCGTACAGAAAAACACCATCGTATCCCCAGTTACGTTCGCCCGAAAATTGTGCTACCGGCATGATCTCGATCGCATTTATACCTGTGGATATCAAATCATCGAGCCGTGGTATAACAGCATCGAAAGTACCTTCTTCTGTAAAGGTGCCGATGTGAAGCTCGTACAGCACTATATCTTCCAGCGGTATACTTTTCCATGCGGCATCTTCCCATGGAAAGGTATGATGATTTACCACTGCCGATGCACCGTGTACTCCGTGTGGCTGAAAGTTGGATGCCGGATCGGGAAGTAGCTCCTTCTCTCCCTCCAACATAAAATAATATTCAGCACCGGGCGGTATATCTGCAACGTTTACGTGAAAATATCCCATATCGTCTTTCTCCATGGGTATATCCCGTTCCTTTGGGCTGACTATACGCAGTGTGACCTTTTGCTTTTCAGGCGCCCAGCATGAAAACATGCAGGTATTGTTTCCAATGAAATAAGGACCGGTATTATTTCTCATAAAATTCTTATGACTGTAACGCGATGATAACACCTTCATCGCCACTCAATGTTAGTGTATCGCGAATGGTGGTTTGCTCCAGCGCAGGGGTTGTTGATAATACAATGGTTCCGTAAAGGGACCGGCCTGCCATTCGAAAGTAACAAGGCCTGTGACTCAGATTAAGCACGACCAGAAATTCAGGGTGCCCTTCTTCTCTTCTCAGATAGGCAATCACCTGGTGATCTGCAAATACCGGGATGTAAGAGCCGGTAATAAACACCGGGTTCTGTTCGCGAAAATGAATCAACCTTCTGTAGAGTATCAGCATCGATGACGGATCGCTGTGCTGTACACGCACGTTGACACGATCGGCCGTGCGATCTACCGGCAACCATGGACTCACCAGTGAAAAGCCGCTATATTCACTGTTGTCCCATTGCATGGGTGTGCGGGCCGGATCACGACTTAAATTTTTATCGGGCATATTTAGTCCCTGCGGGTCCATCATCTTATCAGGAGGTATAGCCACATCGCGCATGCCTAATTCATCGCCGTAATATATAGTAGGTGTACCCCGCAAGGTTAGCAGCAGCATGGCTGCCACACGCGCCTGCGATGCTCCTATACGACTTACAACACGCGGCTGATCGTGGTTGCCCAGTACCCAATTGGGCCACCCTCCACGGGGAAGTGACGCTTCGTATTCATTTATAGCAGCGGCAATTCTTTTTGGGTCCCAGGCAAGCGTAAGCAACATAAAGTTAAAAGGCAGATGTGCGCCCTTGTTGTCAGTGCCATAATATACCACCAGCTTGTGAATAGGAAGGTATATTTCTCCAATCATCATTCGCTCGGGATATTCATCCAGCAACTCGCGCATTTCTCTTACAATGGTGTGCACTTCGGGTTGATCGCTGGAATATATAGGAAGCAGTTGGTCATACGTAGCCATGTGTGGCTGATACTCAGGATTAACAGGATTATCGCGGAATAACGCATCTTTTATCATGTGCCACATTACATCAATGCGAAAACCGTCAACACCTTTGTCGAGCCAGAAGCGCATCATCGCGAACATGGCAGTTTGTACGTCTTTATTACGCCAGTTCAAATCGGGTTGCTCTTTGAGAAAAGCGTGATAATAATATTGTTGCGTGGCTTCATCCCATTCCCATGCGGAACCTCCAAACGCAGCAAGCCAGTTATTGGGCAACGAGCCATCGGGCTTACGATCTTTCCATATATACCAGTCGCGTTTGGGATTATCGCGTGATGACCTTGATTCCAGGAACCACGGATGTTTATCGGAAGTGTGATTGGGAACGAGGTCGAGTATCAATTTCATGTTGCGCCGATGAATACCCTCCAGCAATTCCTCGAAGTCCTGCATCGTTCCGAAGAGTGGATGAATATCCCCATAATCGGAAATGTCGTATCCGAAATCAGCCATAGGCGATGGGTAAATGGGGGATACCCAAACTGCTTTAATGCCCAGCCATTGCAGGTAATCCAGCCGCGATGTTATACCTTTCAAATCGCCTACGCCATCGCCATTACTATCCTGAAACGAACGCGGGTATACCTGGTATATTACACCTGACTGCCACCATAAAACGTCTTTGCTCATCGCGAAATGCTGTTTCCACATGCTCGCGAAAAAGATATGCCAGTCGCTTGTAAGCTTAAAGCCCAAAGTGGAAAGCAGAAAGTATGTGTGCGACAACCCATCCGTTTTGTTCTAACCTTGAACATTATACCTTGAACATTGAACCTTGAACCTTGAACACTAAACATTGAACATTGAACATTGAACATTAAACCCTGAACACTATCCGTACAATGTTTGCGGTTTGTGAACAAGTGCAGAGGTTTCAAAGCTACTGGCCGCTGGATAAAAGCAGAAGGAGT
>NZ_DAIQRQ010000064.1:0-8352 GCF_036786105.1 Ohtaekwangia sp. | reverse complement strand
TGAACAAGTGCAGAGGTTTCAAAGCTACTGGCCGCTGGATAAAAGCAGAAGGAGTGTCTGTAGAATAGTGGCGATTCTTTTTAAGGTAATTTAAAGTTCCGGGCCATTCCCATCGCGTACAACGCACACGCTTAAAGCCTGCAGCGACTGTTCTACCCCTTAAAACAAGGCGTTTTCCTCATTTTTAGGAAGAGCGGTTTATATATTCTGCCGATTTGTTTTGTACGCTCCCCGTAATAACTACCTTCGCATCGGCGTTACGTCAATAGTGACAAATGCTGCATAACTTTTAACTGCTAAAATCATGTATACAATTCTTTTATTCTTAAGTGGTGTTGGTTTCCAGGAAATCTTACTCATCGGACTGTTTGTGCTGGTGTTCTTTGGCGCGAATAAGATCCCTGAATTCATGAAAGGTCTCGGTAAAGGCGTACGCGAGTTTAAAGGCGCGATGGAAGATGTGAAGAAGGAAGTAAGTGATGTAAAATCAGATGTTACCAAAGATCTGAAACCATAATCTTCACTGGAATTTTTTGGAAGGTGCCGCATGAAGTTCGTGCGGCACCTTTTTTATTATATATACTTTCTCCACATATCGTTGTTCTAAAATATACAACAAGTCTCTATTAGTATACAATGCCTATGCTTTGATCGACCAAATCTATAGCATTATCACACTCGCATTTACAAACACATGTCCGCTTTCTGATCGACAGAATCAGCACCGCAGATGTATACCTATATATCTGGTTAAGTGAATTACGGAGATTTTTTCTGCTCGCACATTGCAACAGATTCATTGCCGGTATATTCTGATTGCACAGTCATACACCTTGAAAAAACTTTGCTTCGCCTCAATTGTGATCTTTACAGCCATAAAGCAATTTACCTTTCGTTCCTTTGGTATCATTCACACACAAAATATACCACACTCAACTATTTACCCTAATCATATACTTTATGGAAAGAAAGCAGTTTTTGAAAAGCCTGGGAATGTCTGGCCTTATGGTGCCCCTCATTGTTTCGTGCAGCAAAGACGATGAATCTGTTCTGACACCCACAATCACCAGCTTTACACCAACCAGCGGTGCTACAGGAAGCACGGTTACCATTACCGGAACCAATTTCAGTACCGTAACAACCAACAACACAGTAACCTTTAACGGGAC
Source organism: Ohtaekwangia sp. (assembly GCF_036786105.1). NCBI lineage: Bacteria > Pseudomonadati > Bacteroidota > Cytophagia > Cytophagales > Fulvivirgaceae > Ohtaekwangia > Ohtaekwangia sp. Next base: position 7,183 of record NZ_DAIQRQ010000064.1, on the reverse strand, counting down.
AGCCGCTACGGTTACAGCAGCAACCGTTACACAACTTACGGTGACGGTTCCTGCAGGTGCAACTACCGGCAAGATTACGGTTACCGTAAACGGTCTCAGCGCCACTTCTGCAAGCGACTTTACGGTAACGTCAACCAGCACATCAACGGGATCGCCTACCATTACCAGCTTTACCGCCAGCGGGGCAGTTGGTTCATCGATCGTTATTACGGGGACTAATTTCAGTACAGCGGTATCGGACAATACGGTAACGATCAACGGTATAACGGCTACGGTTACATCGGCAACAACTACACAACTGGTGGTGACGGTTCCAAGCGGCGCCACTTCCGGTGCGATCTCCGTAACGGTAAATGGAGTTACGGTTACTTCGACCAGTTCATTTACCGTGACCACAGCTTCTGCTTCCTGTACTTCCACGGATTCAGAAACAGCAGGTCCATTCCCTACCAAGAGTCCTTCGGACCTGGTGAAATCTGATATTCGCAGCGACCGTACCGGTGTTGCGTTTTCAATTGTGATCACGATAGAGAACAAGAACAACAGTTGCTCGCCGCTCGAAGGTGCACTGGTAGATATATGGCACTGCGATAAGGATGGCTATTACTCCGAGTACGGAGGTACATCCATGCAGACAGTAGACTATACATCCGTTCACTTCCTGCGTGGTCGGCAAACAACGGATAGCGATGGCAAGGTAGCTTTTACATCTATATTTCCGGGATGGTATCAGAGCCGCGCTACCCACATTCACGTGCACGTTTATAATGCGGCCGGAACGTCATTGCTGGTAACACAAATTGCCTTTCCGGAAGGAAGCGATAGTGCAGTGGCCCTTGTAAACGCGTCTACTGCGAATGGCTATACCAAAGGCATGTCGGGCTATACCTATAATGCCAGCGACACTGTATTCACCGATTCCCTCGATACGGAACTGGCAACCGTAACCGGTAGTGTAGCCGATGGGTATGTACTTACCCACACTATTGTTGTAAGCGCTTAGCTATAACAATATCCATAAAAGAGAAGGCACACCGTATACTATTCGGTGTGCCTTCTTTTTATAATGAAATTCCAAACTATCTTATTGTTAAATGAATAACCGGAGCCATGGCTTTCAGTTTGGCAACGGTAAGTGGTTTTACCATGTAATGCTCAATGCCAAGTTCCTGGCTTTGTCGCACATCTTCCGAATCTTCGGATGACGATATTACCACAATCGTGATTTTTTCTTTGTCGGGCAGGTCGAGTGCGTTAAATGCTTCTATAAATTTGAAGCCATTCATAACGGGCATGTTGAGATCCAGAAAGACTACCTTCGGCAGCCTGTCTCGATGCTCGAGGAGAAATTGCAATGCCTCCTGTCCGTTGCGGGCCGTATGAATGGTGGCCGCAGGCAGTGCAAGCTTAATAATCTTTCGGTGTAAAAAAATACAGGTGTCGCTATCATCTACCAACAGTATCATGCTCATCATCCAATCAAGTGTCACTAAAGTATACAAACAAAACCAAATGTGGAAAGTTGTGCAGACACAATCCGAATGATCAACAGGTGTCTGAGGCCAGGCAGGCGGGAGCTTTTGATGAGAGATAGGCAGCCCCGGGAACGCCACTTTTGCAGTCGGATAAGACTGATTATCTCTTTTCTACAGGAAATAACTTACCTTGCATAAAAGTTCCTCACCTTTTTGAGCAGCCCCAAAATTCCCGAAAAAATGGTTCGAAATTGCCTGTTCTCCGGTAGAAACGACAGCTGATGCCAGCCTTTAAATTAATTGATTTGAAGGCTTTTACGTTTGTCAGACTCGTTCTCTTAACATCAGACGACAAATAAACCTGTTGAATGCTTTGTTCTGATTGTTATATACTGCGCAGGTAATTATCTTACCCTTTTTCGTTTGTTGACGTGAACAGCTATGCAAGAATTCCTGAAGAATCTGAGAAGTAAAGTACATCAATTCTATATAACGTTGTTGCAACGGGTAGCGCCTGTTACCCGCTATATCAAAGCCCGCTGGAACCAGGTGCGCGGGTATTACAGTACCCACCCGAAGGCCCGCCGGTGGACAATTTTCGGTTCTATTGTGTTGGGCCCTCCCCTGCTTTTGCTGATCGTGGTATGGATTGAAATACCCAGCTACCGGTCGCTGCGCAGTATTCAAAACCAGGTAGCCTCAGAGGTATATAGTGCCGATAGTGTTCTGTTGGGCCGTTATTATATTCAGGATCGTACGGAAATAAAATTCGAAGAGATCTCCCCGGTCGTGATGGATGCATTGATTGCCACGGAAGATGTTCGTTTCTATGAACACAGTGGTGTTGACTTTGAAAGTCTGGGACGCGTGCTGGTGAAGTCCATTCTGTTGCAGGAGGAATCTGCCGGCGGTGGCAGTACCATCACCCAACAACTTGCCAAGAACCTGTATCCGCGAAAACGTTATTGGATGTTATCGATGCTGTTAAACAAGTCGCGCGAGCTTATTACAGCACAGCGACTTGAAAGTATATATTCCAAAAAAGATCTGATCACGCTATACCTGAACACCATTCCGTTTGCAGACCAGACGTTTGGTATTGAAGCAGCGTCCAAGCGATTTTTCTCATGCCCGGCAAAAGATCTTACGGTAAGTCAGGCCGCTGTACTGGTGGGGATGTTAAAGGCTACCAACTCTTATAACCCGCGCCTGTTTCCCGAGCGCTCATTGGCCCGCAGAAATGTAGTGTTCGCACAGATGGCCAAGTATAATTATCTGACGAAAGAGAAACTCGATTCACTCAAGAAACTTCCCCTGGGACTGAAATATACCAGTATATCTTTTCACGAAGGACTGGCACCGTATTTCCGCGAGTTTGTAAAAGCAGAACTGATGACGTGGTGCAAGAACAACACCAAGCCGGATGGAACACCGTATAATATTTATACCGATGGTTTGAAGATCTATACCACGATCGATTCGCGGCTTCAGCAGTATGCAGAAAAAGCAGTAGCGCAGCAGATGACGGAGATACAAAAACAATTCTTCGATCATTGGCACAAGGAAAATCCGTGGCAGAAGAATGAGGAAGTAATACAGGATGCCATTCACCGCAGCCAGCGTTATCAGCACATGAAAGAGCAGGGCATGTCGGAAGAAGATATACTTGACATCATGCAGAAGCCGGTGCCGATGCGCGTGTTCTCGTGGGAAGGCGAAAAAGTAATGAAGATGAGTCCGATCGATTCCATCAAGCATCACATTCAGTTTTTAAATGCCGGCTTTCTGGCGATGGATCCCACCAACGGGCAGATTAAAGCCTGGGTGGGTGGTATCGATCACGATTTCTTTCAATACGATCACATAAAGACTTCTACCAAGCGACAGGTAGGCTCTACATTCAAGCCGATTGTATATGCAATGGCAATCGAAAAAGGATTTGAGCCCTGCGATTTCATCTCGGCAGAACGCAAGACCTATATTGATGAAGAAGGCGACAAGTGGACGCCCCGCAATACGCAAAACGACTACCAGGTAAAATATTCCATGCGCGGTGCACTCGCCTATTCGGTAAATACGGTATCGGTAAAACTGATCGAAATGGCCGGAGTTGACAGTACCATTGCGCTGTCGCGGAAGATGGGCGTTATCAGTGAAATGAAGCATGTACCTTCGGTAGCGCTTGGGTCATCGTCTGTATCGCTCACAGAAATGACCACTGCGTACTCCTGTATCGCCAACGAAGGTGTTACGGTACTTCCTTACCATATTATCGCGATCAAAGATCTGTATGGAAATATATACCAGGACTTTAAGCCTGCAACGAAAGGTGTACGCGCTATATCCAAAGAGACCGCGCTGCTGGTGCGCCAGATGTTGCAAACGGTGGTGCACGAAGGTACAGCCTCACGCCTGCGCTGGAAATATGGTATAATCAACGATGTGGCGGGTAAAACCGGAACAACACAAGCCAACGCAGACGGATGGTTTATGGCCATGACTCCTAACCTCGTGGTGGGTACATGGGCCGGTGCTGACGATCCGCGCATTCACTTTCGCAACACAGAGCTTGGCCAGGGATCGAACACGGCGTTGCCGATGTATGGATACTTTATGAAGCAGGTAAACAGCGATCCGCGCTTCAAGAAAATATCAGAAGCTACATTCCCGCGTTTGCCTTACAACTTGCAGCAGCGTCTTAACTGTGATCTGTATGAACTCGATGATGCACTGCTCGCAGAACTGAAAGTAATGGTAGCACAACAGGATTCCATCCGCCAGGCAGATACACTTTCTACGCTGAAGGAGTCGTTTATGGAGAAGCTCTACAAACGCAAAATGAAGATGCTTCGCGCCAGTCAGCCGAGTGACAGCACGACAAATGATGTAGAGGGACTGGAGAATCTTGGAGGGTAGAAATTCGTTATCCGTTTACAGGTTAATCGTTAATAGACTTCCTCCGGAATAACGATTAACCGATAACGTGTAACTCCTATCGGCTAGCAGCCAGCTGTCGTACAGCCGGATAGTTGAACACTACAAGCGCCACCACGATAATGCCATAGCCCGCCACTTGTATACTGTTTACCGTTTCGCCAAATACGAGGAATGCCACCGAGAAGTTGATGAGCGGGTTGAGGTACATGAGTATACCGATGGTAGCGGAATTAATGCGGTTGAGTGCAAACAGGTTGAGGAACAAAGGAAGCACCGTAAACAACACTGCTATACCCAAAATGATACTATAGAATGTAACGCCCGTGGGAATTTCATGTATCAATTGTCCGTAGAAAATATTCAGGATGAAGAACGAGAACAGCACTTGCACGCAGAGTACAATCATGCGGTCGAAGCCCTGATTCTTGCGTTGTGAGATCAGGTATAGCGCATACGTAAATGCCGTCAGAAAGCTATAGCCGAGTTCCAGCGCAGAATTCATTCCCATCACTACACAACTGAGTGTACACAACGCCACGGCTACCCACTGCAGCATCGTCATCTTTTCCTTGATCAAAACATAGCCCAATACGGCCGTAATCACCGGGCAAATCAAATATGAAAAAGAAGCCGTCTTGATGTTGATATGATTCACGATATAGATGAACGTAAGCCAGTTTACCGTGAGCAATGCACCACCTGATAGCGTTAGCAGTACAACGTTCCTTCGTTTGGCTGGTGTAAATGATTGCATGAACGCAATGTCTTTACGCAGATCGTTGCGTTTGAACCCGAACACGATCACCAACAATACCAGCGATGAAAACAAAATCCGGAAATACAATATCTCTCCTGCCGAATACGCTTTGAGCGCACGAAGTGGAATGGAGAAAAATCCCCAGATTGCAAATGCAGCGATCGCTGCCAGATAATGGTTCCTGCTGCTGTTCATGTGCGGCGAATATAGAGATTAAAGCACAGCGTTAAAATGCTTTTACGTTGTACATTATTGCAAACGTTTTTACTTTTAAAATTCATTATAGCATTACTAACCATTTATATATGAACCGGTTCCTGGTAGCTTCACTACTCCTGCTCCTCTTCGCGTGCGGAAAGAAAGAATCTGTTGTGATAACCCCTGAAAATCTGACAGAAGTATTGACACAATACGGTAAAGAAAACCCGGAGAACGAAGTGATCATCGAAACAAAGATGGGCACCATAAAACTGCGCCTGTATGACGATACACCGCTGCACCGCGCCAACTTCGTAAAGCTGATCAAGGAAGGTTATTATGATGATGCTGACTTTTACCGCATTGCCTATGAGTTTATGATCCAGGGTGGTGATCTGAAAAAGAAGCTGAACTATGTAATACCAGCCGAGTTCAACCCCAGGCATTTTCATAAAAAGGGAGCCCTCTCGATGGCGCGTGTTACCGAAAACAACCCTCGTAAAGAATCCTCTGCAGCTGAATTTTTCATTGTGCACGGTACGCGATATACCGATGAAGATATTGATATAGAAGCCCGCAACCTCGGTATAAATATACTGCCCGAGCAACGCGAAGCCTATCGCACGGCAGGCGGTTACATGACCCTTGACGGTGAGTATACGGTATTTGGTGAAGTAACTGAGGGTCTGGATGTTGTTGACAAGATTGCGAACGAGAAGGTTTATAACACCGATCATCCGCTTCACAAAATTCCATTTACCATTCGCGTGGTGGAATCCAAATAAACATTGCCTTTATCGTGAAATGACCTTCGCTTTTTCTTTCAAGGTTTGAAAAATTAGAGCATCTTCGCGACAAAATTTTGAACTTCATGAGCCAGACAACCGACATCGCATCACTTAAAAAACTGAGTTCACAGATTCGCAGAGACATCGTACGCATGGTACATGCCTGCCAGTCCGGTCACCCCGGAGGATCACTGGGCTGCACGGATTTTTTCGTTGCCCTGTATTTCAAGTTGATGAAGCACGATCCGAAGTTCAACATGAATGGTATTGGTGAAGACCTTTTCTTCCTTTCCAACGGTCACATCTCTCCTGTATGGTATTCTACCCTGGCCAGAGCCGGGTACTTCGATGCAAAAGAACTTGGTACTTTCCGCAAGCTGGATTCACGCCTGCAAGGTCACCCGGCCACGCATGAACATCTTCCCGGTATTCGCATTGCATCCGGTTCACTCGGTCAGGGATTGTCGGTGGCATCCGGTGCAGCTCAAACCAAGAAACTCAACAAAGACGATCGATTCGTATATGTGCTGATGGGCGATGGCGAAATTCAGGAAGGACAAGTTTGGGAAGCTGCCATGTATGCAGGCTATAATAAACTGGATAACCTGATCGCTACCATTGACTATAACGGACAGCAAATTGACGGTCCTGTAGATAAGATCCTTTCCCTGCTGAACCTTCGCGCGAAGTGGGAGTCCTTCGGATGGATCGTGCAGGAATTCAACGGTAACATCATGGAAGAAGTAGTGGCCGGCCTGGAGAATGCACAGAAACTCGCCAAGCAAGGCAAGCCTGTAATGAACCTGATGAAGACTGAAATGGGCTTCGGCGTTGATTACATGGTAGGATCACACAAATGGCACGGTGTTGCTCCCAACGATGAAGAACTGAAGAAAGCACTCGCTCAACTCGAAGAAACGCTGGGCGACTATTGAGCCGCTGCGAGTTACCAGATATAAAAGATGCCAGATTTACCTGGCATTTTTTGTTTGTGGAGAGTTGTTAACCGCTAATCGTTAATCGTTATT
>NZ_DAIQRQ010000113.1:0-7530 GCF_036786105.1 Ohtaekwangia sp. | reverse complement strand
TTCATAAAATATCCCAGCAACATGGGCGCAGGACCGTTGATGGTCATGGACACCGATGTTTTAGGATCGGCCAGGTTGAAGCCGCTGTATAATTTCTTTGCATCGTCCAGGCAGCAGATGCTTACACCCGAGTTACCGATTTTGCCATATATATCGGGGCGATAATCCGGGTCGTTGCCATAGAGTGTAACCGAATCAAATGCTGTCGATAACCGTTTGGCAGGCATTGCTATACTTACATAGTGGAATCTGCGGTTTGTGCGTTCGGGGCCGCCTTCACCGGCAAACATGCGTGTGGGGTCTTCGCCTTCGCGCTTGAACGGATATATACCTGCGGTATAGGGAAATTCTCCCGGTACGTTTTCCTGCAAGCTCCACTGCAGCAACTCTCCCCACGCCTCATATTTAGGCAACGACACTTTTGGAATCTGCAGATGCGACAGCGACTCCGAGTGTGTTTGAATACCAATCTCTTTATCGCGTACCTTGAATTTAAAGAGCGGCTCTTTATACTGCTGTACTTTTTGTTTCCACTCTTCAATGACCTTAAAGTTTTTCGGATCGAGGTTGAGCTTCAGCTTTTCGAATTGTTCCTGCAATACTTTGATCAACCGGTCTTTGTCTTCAATTGAAGATTGTTGCAGGGTTTCGATGGAAAGCATGATACCATATAGCTTTTGTGCACATGCCGCCTGCTCTTTTACCCAATGATCGAAACCACGGTTGCTTTCGGATATCTCACTGAGATAACGTGTACGATGTGGAGGTATAACAAATATCTTCTCCGACATCTCGCGTGTAATTTGAAAATTAGATTGCAACGCGGCCCCTGTCTTCTCTACTATCTTATCAAGTATATGTTTGTAAAGCTGGTTCGTGCCCGGATCGTTGAACTGTGAAGCAATTGTTCCGAACACAGGCATGTCTTCCACCTTCTTCGTCCACTGCTGGTGGTTGCGCTGGTATTGTTTCTTTACATCACGCAAGGCATCCAGGGCACCACGTTTGTCGAACTTGTTTAGTGCAATTACATCCGCGAAATCAAGCATGTCGATTTTCTCAAGCTGGGTTGCTGCACCATACTCCGGTGTCATTACATAAAGCGACACATCGCTGTGGTCCAGTATCTCAGTATCGCTTTGCCCTATACCTGAGGTTTCCAGGATAATCAAATCATATCCTGCTGCTTTCAATATCTGTATCGCTTCTTTTACATACGCAGAGAGTGCAAGATTGCTTTGACGTGTTGCCAGCGATCGCATGAATACACGCGGATTGTTAATGGCATTCATACGAATACGATCGCCCAGCAAAGCGCCACCCGTTTTTCGTTTGGAAGGATCAACGGAAACAATACCGATCGTCTTGTCTTTAAAGTCAATCAGAAATCTTCTCACAAGCTCGTCCACCATCGAAGATTTACCGGCACCACCGGTACCTGTTATACCCAACACGGGTGCGCTGGATGTAGCTGCTTTCTTCTTTACCTGTTCAAAAATCGATTGATGCTTATCGTAATAATTTTCTGCAGCGGAGATCAGTTGTGCGATCGGCAAATGATTCTTCGTATGAAGCTCTGTCACATCATCAATCACATTCAGCCCGGTGGGATAATCACTTTGCTGAACGAGGTCGTTGATCATTCCCTGCAGGCCCATGGCGCGACCATCATCAGGTGAGTAAATGCGCGTGATGCCATGATCCATCAGCTCCTTTATTTCTTCGGGCAGAATTACACCACCACCACCACCAAAGATCTTGATATGACCTGCGCCTTTCTCTTGCAGCAGGTCGTGCATATACTTGAAATATTCATTGTGCCCACCCTGGTAGCTCGTCATGGCAATAGCTTGTGCATCTTCCTGTATAGCCGTGTTTACCACTTCTTCCACACTGCGGTCGTGCCCCAGGTGAATCACTTCACAACCCGTTGCCTGGATAATGCGGCGCATAATGTTTATAGCAGCATCATGCCCATCGAAGAGACTTGCGGCTGTAACAATCCGCACTTTGTTTTTCGGTTTGTAAGGTTCAGGCGCGGCATGTCCGGCAAGGGACGGTTTGTGATCGGTTTTAGAAGGAGAAATTGCTTCCGTACTCATGGTTTACGTGATTCAATTGCCAAAAATACACAGAACCATGATAATCCCTAACAGTTATTAGGAGAACGTTGATTGGCTTCTTTCTTGTAACCATTTCTCTTTTTTTAAGTATTGATGGGACCGGAACAACATTGTGCATTACGACAGAAGGGACGATGTGTGGGCAGATATTGCCGTGTGGTACAACTTTTAGTGCAAAACCTGCATCTCACGATTAACAATATATATCAAACCAAGCCCGTATGTTCAAGAATTACCTCACACTTGCCTTCCGTAATCTTCTGAAACGGAAGTTGTATTCGTTCATCAATATCGCTGGCCTTGCTATAGGTGTAGCGGTTTGCCTGGTTATCCTCAAGTACGTTGACTTCGAGCTTAGCTATGATAATTATCATCAGAATGCTCCCAATATATACCGCACAGTAACATCGAGCTATACCAATGGCGAATTTCGCAGTGCCGGCCCGCTCTCCGGTTATGCACAGGGACCTTTGTTGGTACAGGATATACCTGAAGTAAAAACCTATGTGCGCACGCACCCCATGTATGGTGGTGCTGTAATCAGTAACAATGCATCGGCAGGGGAGCCGTTGCGCTTTCACGAAGAAAATATACAGTTTGTAGACTCTACTTTTTTTGATGTCTTCACCTATCAATCTATAGCCGGTAATCCGGCAACGGCGTTGGATAAGCCGAACTCCATGGTGATTACAAAGACGACAGCCAAAAAATATTTTAACAATGAAGATCCGGTCGGTAAAACCATGACTATATCCGGTGGCTGGGCTGATGGTGATTACCAGGTAACGGCCGTGATTGAAGACGTTCCGGAAAACTCACACTTCCCATTCGACTTCCTGTTGTCGTTTCAGAACATTATGCAGAACGGTCAGTATAAAAATGACAATGGCTGGGGCTGGTATAATTTCGTAACTTATATTGAGTTGCAACCGGGTGCCGATCATAAGGAGGTTGAAAAGAAACTGCCTGCATTCATACAGAAATATCAGGGTAAAGATTTAGCGGAGTCCAACAGCAAACAAGTCCTCACATTTCAGCCGATACGCGATATACACCTCACACCGGGTTTCAACAATGAGTCAAGCGCGACCATGAGCGTGAATACTATTTACTTCTTCGTCATCATTTCTATTTTTATTCTGGCCATTGCCTGGGTAAACTATATTAATCTTTCTACAGCACGAGCCATTGAACGTGCACGTGAAGTAGGCATCAAGAAGGCGATCGGAGCCTTTCGAACACAATTGATGTCGCAGTTTATTTTTGAATCCGTGCTGGTAAACTTCATCGGTATTGTGATTGCCGTGCTGATAGCGTTTTTATTGCTGCCAGTGCTAGGAGATATAGTTGGCAAGAAGCTTGTGTTTGATTTTACCGATATACGTTTGTGGGGTATACTATTTGGATTGTTTGCGGTAGGCTCGCTGGTGTCGGGCGCTTATCCTGCTTTTGTATTGTCGTCATTCAATACTACTGCTGTATTGAAGGGTGGCGCTGATAAAGTTACCGGCGGTTTCTCGTTACGAAAAGCGTTGGTGGTTTTTCAATTTGTTGCTTCACTCATTTTGATTGCCGGTACATTTGCTATCTATCGACAGTTGATGTTCATGCGCAGCCAGGATAAGGGATTTGATATGGAGCAGATGTTGATCTTCAATGGCCCGAGTGTAATTGAAAATCGTGAGACGGCAGAAGAGAAGTTGATTACGCTGAAAAATGAGATAAAGAAAATTGCATCGGTAGAAAATGTAGCCACCTCGGCATCTATACCCGGTGGCGGTTTTAACTGGGGAACCGGCATGCGAAGAGATGGCACACAGCAGGAGGAAAGCAAGAGCGGAAATGTAGCCTGGGTTGATCCTGACTTTTTAGCAACCTATAAAATGGAACTTATTTCGGGAAGACCCTGGGACCCGGACCGTAAATCGGATCGCGAAGCAATGCTGGTAAACGAAGCTGCCCTGACAACGTTTGGATTGGGCGATGCACAGCATGCGCTGGAAGAAAGAATTATACTGGGCGATGATACCGTAAACATTATCGGCGTATTGAAAAACTATCACTGGAATTCGCTGAAGAGCGAACATATACCGATTCTATTAGCTTCCGATAAAGTTTCGCGAAGAAATTACTCCGTGCGCCTGTCGGGAAATATACCGGAGTCTATCAGGCAGATTGAAGCCAAGTTTAAAGAAGTATTTCCGGGCAACCCGTTCGACTATTATTTCCTGGATGATTTCTTCGATAAACAGTATAAAGATGATCAGCAATTCGGAAAAATATTCAGCCTGTTTGCCGGGCTCGCCATCGTGATAGCCTGCCTCGGTCTGTGGGGACTTGCCAGCTTTACTACTACGCAAAAGCTACGCGAGATCAGCATCCGTAAGGTATTGGGTGCTTCCACTTCAAGCATTATGTCGTTGCTGTCAAGTCAGTTTATGATCCTGGTGTTGATTGCATCGGTGATTGCTTTGCCAATTACCTGGTATGGTATAGATCGTTGGCTCGGAGGTTTCGCATTTCACATCAACCTCACGTGGGATTTGTTTGTTATACCCAGCGTTATTCTGGCATTAATTGCCTTGGGAACGGTGAGTGTTCACATTCTGAAAGGCGCCAGCACCAACCCAGCCAAAGTACTCCGCTCCGAATAGCCGCTGGCTGTGCGGAGAGGCTGAGTATAGCATATATACCGCATCAGGTATGGTAGATGCAGATTTATACTTGATGCGGTTTTTTGAATCTTAACCTCAACTGTCCAGGATCCAGAGACTTGTAGCCTGCAGCCTTTCTAAACGCTCGCAGTTATTTCTCCGCTGTTGTCCTTCAAATTCACGCCCGACAATTGGCGTTTCAGGATTTCTTGTATCAGATAGAATATTTTATCGGCAGCTTCTTTATAGGGCAATCCTTCGGGGCGTATGTTGCTGATGCAGTTGCGGGCTTCATCGGTAAGACCAACAGCAGGAGCATAGGTAATGTAGGCGCCCATACTATCCGGTGAAGTCAGGCCCGGGCGTTCGCCTATCAACACTACAACAAGCCTGGCGTGTAGTAATTCACCAATCTCATCACCCGTTGCCACACGTGCCTGCTCTACCAATGTTATCGGCGCAAGCGATATACCCGAATGTTTTAGCATGCTGATACAGAAGTTTAACACTGGTATGGCATGCTTGTTAATAGCGGTGGCAGATAATCCATCAGCCAGTACAAAGGCGACTTCGGTTGGAGAAGGACTAATCTCCTTTAACAATGTTACCGAAGATGTATTTAGTCTTCGTCCGTGATCAGGTCGCTTCAGGTATTCTTCTCGTGTGGAGGCTATACTGTGTAGCCGGTATAGCGGTAGTTGAAAAATCTCAAGTGCCTGCATCAAGGCATCACAATCCAGCGATGAGTATACAGCATCGCGTGCGTGTGCATGTGCCAGCTTAAACTTTAGCGCTTCCTGTAAAGGAACAGACACACCTGTTCTACCCAACGCGATTCGCGCATCTGTAAAAGTTTGCAACGATTGCCAGGGATCGGCTGTGATAGCTGGAGTTTTAGCAGGTGTCATGGAAGATGATGAAAAGTAAATATAGTCTTTTTGAAGCGTTAGGCAGCGCTTACCATCATCGTTAGTAAAAATTTCCCACAGAACTCACAGATTTACACAGAACTTTTACGCATTATTCTGTGTCATTCTGTGAGTTCTGTGGGAAATAATTATACTAAAACCTTTTGCGACATCTGCCGGAAGCGTGCCGGAGTATAGGATGTATTCTTCTTGAAGAACGTTACAAAATGCGAGGGCGCATTGAACGATAGCTGATACGAGATCTCTTTTACACTGAGATTGGTTTGCAGCAACATATCTTTCGCAAAACGAATAATATATTCCTGCAGCAGCTCATGCGCTGTTTTTCCGGTGGCGCGTTTCACCACGGCATTGAGATAGTTAGGATGCACAGACAGTCGCGATGCATAGTGCGCTACCGTGCGGCTTGCCTGGTTGTTATCGTTCTCTTTAAAGAACGTATCCAGCATAAACTTGAACTGGCCGGCAATGGCAATATCATTTTGATTGCCCGACTGCACTACTTCTTTTATAAACGCTGCAGAGCGACTATAGATCCGTCTGATCTGCAGCATAAGTGTTTGCAGGTAGCTCACGATCATATCAAACCGGTCGCTGTGATCGGAGTTATACTCATCGCACATCTGCTCATATATACCTTGCAATAAAGGCACATCACAGTATTCCAGTTCTAATGGAATCGTATTTTCAAGACGCAGAAAAGGTACATCGAACATGAGTGATGCAAGACCGCGGTATTTTTCCAGAAACGATTCTGTAAATGCTACACAATATCCTTTTTTGCAAGTCGGCTTCTTCTGGTCTGCCACTACAACCTGGTAGGGAATTTTGAAATATAGCAGGGGCTTACCACCTGTTTCCATATCTATATGCAGCGATATGGAATAGATGCGATGGCGGATAGGCTCATATTCTTTTTTGTACGTGATCGGAGAATCTATGCGCCTCACATCGATATCATCGTATAGTGGGGAAGGCCCGCCTATATGTTTCCGATATTCACCCAGAGTGCTTACTTCCAGCATGCTTGTATATAGATTTACTTCAATACGTTTGCTTCTACTTCTTCTTTTAAAATTTCAATAACCACTTTCATTTGCTGAAGATTTCCCATGGAGCGGCTAATGAATGTAGCACCCTCCAGCATGGCAAATGCTTTTATTGAGAAAGTAGTGGCATCAAACCGTTTCGAAAATTCTTTGTTCGCTATACCGAGTTCAATGAGTTTAACAAAACGATTTTCGGCAAACCGGATCGCCTCCCGCACGCGCTGGCGCATCTGCGGATGTGTGTCGTCAGCTTCGATGCCAAAATTCAGAATCGGGCATCCACCAGAATCATGACGTGCCACATCGCCATATACGTCAAGCAACGCGAAGAGCTTGGCTTTCGCAGTGGTTTGTGCGGCGAGTACTCCGTCTATGCGCTTGCGCCGGGCATCGCGCAGGTAATCAAATACCTCCAACGATATTTCGTCTTTGCTTTCGAAGTTACCATATACTCCGCCTTTGGCCAGGTGCGTAGCTTCCATAATGTCGGTAATAGAAGTGCCCGCCATTCCTTTCTTATTAATGATGGGCGCAGCCTTTTCGATAATTAGTTGACGCGTACGTTGTGCTTTCGTCATGATGAAGTAGATACGCAAAATTGGACCGATCGGTTCATTTCAACACAGGATTCCTCAGGAAATGAACCGAACGGTCTTTTTCCGGTGACGAACGGTTGCTTATATCTACTCGGTCACCCCTTCCATTTCATCATACCAACCTTTTGTCGCTGCATCGAGTTGATCGAATAACTTGAACAGGTTGGAGAGATCTCCCA